>JASMHR010000009.1:260-32479 GCA_030750665.1 Candidatus Poseidoniaceae archaeon | reverse complement strand
GCGATTAGTACGAATGCAATCACTTTCAATGATACAATGTAGTCGATGGCCAACGGTATATAGAATTCCCATGTTGTCATCATTGATGCCATTGCACCCATCATTGCAATGCTTGCCACGACGCCAGCGATTCCACCAATCAGCCCAATGAATGAATGCTCGACAGTCAGAATGAGTGCGAGACGCATACGACTCGCCCCAAGAACGCGCAAAGTAGCCAGTTCAGTATCCCGTTCTGCCAGATTCATCAATAAGGTGTTGAAAAGCACTGCTATCGCAAGTAGCCCTCCGATGACATACATTGATTGCATGGCTCCTTCTTGTTGCTGAAGCACTGTGTTGAAACCTTCGATCAATGTTTCTTTTTCGACTATCATTATCGAAATTTCTCGCAACCCATCATCAACAGATTGGCCTTCCGAGAAGGTCATGCGTACCCCATTCGCATCATAGTCAACGATTTCACTTAGATCTGCGCGATTGAAAACCATCATGCGTTCGATTTCCTGAATGGTCCCAGTAATCTCTACCTCTATTACCGAAGCTCCGTTTTCAAATTCCACAATCTCGCCTACTTCCCATTCGAGTAGAATTGACATGCCCTCATCGATCAGGACTTGAGGTGGAACCGCACCCGTTATTGGCAATGAGCCATCGATGAGTTTGAATCTCAACATCTTGTCATCCTTCGTGGTAACTTCTTCTAATCCATATAGTGAGAATGTTCTATCTTCACCTATCTTGTTTCCCTTGTCAACGATGAACTTTTCATATGCTGAGGAATTGTTTGCTGCCCAACTTGCTGCAGCATCAACATTTTCAGGCCAAATCATCGCTTGCGCATCCCAATTGACCTGTTCATCCAGTCCTTCTTCGAAGACATTGGTGAATACCGCCATCATCATCATCATCCCTCCAAGAATCATCATCGAAAGTGAAAGTGCAAGCAATGTGACTATCAATCGACCAGGTTTTCGGAAGGTCGATCTCAATGCCAATCCAATTCCGGGGGAAAGAGAACGTGTGACTTTGGTCAATAGGCGACTCGGCGCTTTCTCACTTGATTGTCCAAATACATCGAGAGGTTGCAATCTAGAGGCGCGTATTGCGGGGCGAATCCCGAATAGGAATATCAGAAGTAAAGAACCTGCACCTAGCATGATTATCAGGTCCAGATAATGATGAATAGTGACGATAGGCATGTCGAAGAAAGAGAAGTAGAATTCGGTGAATGCTTTGGTACCAATTGGTGAAATTCCCATTAATATACCAAGGGTCAATCCGGGTATTCCCAGTACTAGAGGAACCAGCATGTAGATGTTCCGAATGTCTTTTCCGGAGGTTCCGATGGTTCTGAGTACGGCGATTTCTCTGGCTTGACTCTTGACCAGACGGTCTATTGAAACGGCAATGACAAGACCACTTATCACCAACAGCATCACGAGGACGAAAGGAGTGATTTTCTGCGACCCCTCAAGATCAATGCGCAGCATTTCAGGACTCTTCATTCCACTGCGATCGACTACTTCACCTTCCATTCCACTGTCCCGCATATCTTCTAGAACTCCTTCCCTCAGCGGATTCAAATCCTTGCCTTCATCGACATCGTTAGTAGAAGCGATATCAAAATCGGGAGTCCCTGGGAGGTCGATGTGTAGTTCATTCATCGCACCAGGTTGGAAGCCTGCTATTTCGGCTAATGTTTCGGCATCCAGATAGCCGACAATGAAATTCTCATTATCTGGAAATAGAGAACCTTCTGGCATATACCAGAGATGGAGTGGATTGTAAGCGATACCTACTACACTCAGTTCGACAATACCACCTCCAGCGGCAATCTCCATGACATCACCGACCTGCACCTTGTGAGAATTGGCGACATGGGCATCGATTACCAACTCACCAGCAGCCGGTTCCATCGAACCATCAACAGCATGTAGCGAAGTGACCTCATTAGTCGTCATGCCATGCCAAAATGATTGAATCCAGTCGCATTTCACCTTTCGAGCAGTGCAGAATGAAGTCATGTTCGCTTCACCTCTCAATGATAGCCTACTTTCGCAATTCCAATCACTATGTGCTTCACATAATGCGGTGAAGTTGCCTTCGTCTTGCACTTCATCGATAACCATCAGGTCGGCAAGATTGGTTTCTGAATAGAAGTCATCATAGACACTGTTCATGTTACGGGTGAATTCACTCAGCGTCACACCAAGGTAAGCGGTCAATGTTATCAGAAGAGTAACTGTAATCACTCTTATTTTGGTCCGCATCAGGCTGCGCCTGAGCCGAGTAAGTAGCAACTTATTCACAAACTCACCCTATGATGTCCTTTGCAACATCCTTGATTGATTCGACAATATTCTTGGCGCCTTTGGCGATATCTTTAGCCGCGCTTCGAGCTTGACCTGCCATGGTTGAAAGCCCTCCAGGTTCATCAGAGACCACACGTCCACTGTCAAGATTGATGACGCGAGTTGCGAAGCGAGTCAGTGAAGTATCGTGCGTCACGAACATGGTGGTAAGGTCTCCTTCTCGACAGGTTTCAATCAATGAATCCATCACCTGATTCGAGGTTTCAGAGTCCAGATTCCCAGTCAATTCATCACCTAGAATGATGTTTGGTTTTTTCGACAGAGAACGGGCTATTGCGACCCTTTGACGCTGCCCTCCACTCATCTGGGCTGGAAACCTATCTTCTAGACCTTCGAGCCCGACTTCCTTTAGTTGAGAGATTGCAAGTTCCTTGTCGCGCACGCCCGCTATTTCTTGGACCAATAATACATTCTCAAGTGCAGTCAAGTCTCCGAGTAGATTGAAGAATTGGAAGATGTAACCAATGTTCTCTCTTCGGAAAGTAGTCATCGCTTCGACATTTCCATTTGGAACTTCTTGAGATTCAAAGGAGTATGTCCCCTCAGTTGGCTCATCTAATGCAGCAATGATGTTCAGAAGTGTGGTTTTACCAGAACCAGATGGTCCCAATAGTGCGATGATCTCACCTCTTTCAATGGATAGATCGATTCCATCTAGTGCTCTGACCTCAGTTTCTCCTTCTCCGTAGATTCTCGTTATTCCATTCAACTCGATCAAAGCCACGATTCATCCTTCCTGAATTGCGCTGTTGATTGATGTGTTTGAACTCTTCTCCGTATTTGATAGGCAGGGTCAAGACTGAATCCATTCACCAAGGGCCATGCGCGAGGTTAGATTGACTTGGTCTGCCGAGAATTTGGAATTGAGTGAATTTGCTCCATTGTGTGAGATTTGTACGAGCATGGAAGTTCTTGGACATCTAGATGTGTCTGAACAAGGTGTAAGACAATTGGTCAAGGTCGCCTTTCTTCCAGATAAGGGAATTGAAGACCTCGCTCAGGTGAGTTTTCTCACTGTAGAAGGGCCATTGCCGCCTGCTGGGGAACCTGAAATAGGTGGTGAAGGATATATCGTGTTGACCAATCATCATTCATTATCGACAGGAGCCATCATGATGGATGATATCACTGTCTTACCCCCATATCGGTTGGGCAAGAATGGCATGGTGATCAATGTCAGAGGACTCCCTTCAGGAGTTTCAACATTCGTCAAATTGGCGCGTGAAGTTTTACCGCCAGATACCATTGCAGTCACATCAAACGATGAAGAGCACGGATTGGCGAATATTTTGACCGAAAAACAAAGAGAGGCGTTGCGTGCTGCTGTTTCATCTGGTTGGTTTGATATTCCTCGACGTGTTAGTTTGAGAGAATTATCTGATATGACTGGAATCACCAAGAGTACACTGGGCGAGCATCTCGAGAAAGCGACTTCTATCACAATGAAATGGTTGGTTGGAAGCGAACAGGTCTGAACCACAGGTATTGAAATGTCGACCCCTGAGGGGTTGCATGGCTAGGTCATCGTTGCATGCTGAGAGGTTGGCGCGATTGATGCCAGATGGCAAGGCTGTGTGGATACCGATCGACCATGGTGTTTCATCTTGGCCGGTGGCTGGATTGACCGATGTAGAGGCCCTGATCAACGAACTAGGGGCAGGAGGGGCTGATGCCATTATTGCTCACAAAGGTGTGGTGAGTAGATATTGCGATTCCACAATTCCAATGCTGATGCACATATCTGCTTCGACGATTCATGGAGGCGAGAATTCCTCGAACAAAGTACTGGTAGGCTCCACCGGAGAGGCAGTGGAACGAGGTGCTTCAGGAGTCAGTGTCCAAGTAAATCTTGGGGACTTGAACGAGCATCTGATGCTCGAGAGATTAGGATTGATATCCGAGCAATGTCATCATCTTGACATCCCATTGTTGGGCATGATCTATCCGCGTGGGCCCTTTCTCAAGGCGGAAGGAGACAGCACGATGGCAATCGCCCATGCAGTTCGTTTGGGTTGGGAATTGGGTTGTGATGCCATCAAGACATCGTGGCCAGGGAGCAAGGAAGCATTTGCAGAAGTTGTCGGGGCAGCGCCAATTCCAGTCTTGATTGCTGGAGGCGAATCTAGTGGTGATTTCACTGAAGTACTTCGAATAGTTGCTGATGCTATAGAAGTAGGTGGCGCTGGAGTATGTATGGGCAGACAGATATTCGAGGATGAAAATCCAAGAAATTGTATTCTTGCATTACGAGGATTGATTCATGATGGGCTGAGTTTTGAAGAAGCCTGTGAGGTGTTGTGATGGAGGTCTGGTTGGATCGTCGAAACAGTTCAACCAAGAATTTGGACGAGAAGGGTTTCGACCGAGTTGTCACAATAGAACCTGAAGATTGCCTTGTCGTGCAGGTGAAAGATGATTCAGGTCAGCAACGTGCACGTTCAGCCATCGGTTCTGTTGACTGGGTGTTGGTGGAATTGGATGATTGGAAGATGATTCCATTGGAGAACCTGGTTTCTGCTGCTCAAGGCAGTCCAACGAGAATTGCAGCACTCATCGATGAACCTTCTCAGATTCAGGGGGCAGCATTCGCTTTGCAGATTGGTGTTGATGCCTTGTTGGTTCCAGAGAATGAGAAAGTGGTTGAAGCGGCGTTCATTGCTAAAGCACAGCGCTTGGAGAGATTATCAGAAGAGCAGTTTCCTGAGCATTCTGGAGTTGCTGAACTTGGGTCAGTCAGAGTCACTACGGTGCAGAATGCTGGTGTCGGTGACAGGGTCTGCATCGATTTGACTTCTCTTCTTGCCAAAGGTGAAGGTTTGATGGTTGGTTCCAGTTCATCATCCATGGTTCTGGTTCACGGTGAGACTATCGATAGTGAGTTCGTACCAGTCAGGCCTTTCAGAGTGAATGCAGGAACTGTCCATGCCTATACCTTGTTGGCTGATGGAAGTACAGCTTATCTTTCAGAACTTGAGGCTGGAGATTCAGTTATGGTATTCTCCAAAAATGGCGACACCAGAGAAGCAAGTATTGGCAGATTGAAAATAGAGAGAAGGCCAATGATATTATTGAAGTGGGTAGATGAAAATGATAATGAAGCGCAGGCAGTACTTCAACAAGCAGAGACAGTGAGAATGGTTTCACCTGTAGGCGATGCTATTGCCATCACCGAAATCAAGAAAGGTGACATGTTGATTTCCAGAATTGATTCAGGGGCACGGCACATAGGGCAGAAGGTCGACGCAGAAATCAAAGAGAGGTGATGGCATGGCAAGGTTGGGCAAAGGTGAGGCAAATGGTGCCTGTAGCCTATTGCATGCTGCAGGGGTTGGATATGGAGCAAGTCTTGCTCTAGACCTTCCAGTCACAGTTACCCTTCTCGACAAACCACCCAGGCGGGAACTCGATGATCCTGATGGCCTGTTGGAGGCGACCGTCGAGGCTTGGAAAGAAGCAGGACATGAGTTGCCAGGAGCGGAGTTACACTGGAGCGTAAGTAGCAAAGTTCCGGCCCGACAAGGTCTCAAATCTTCTGCAGCAGTGTCTGTTGCAGCAATCAGGGCTTTGGCCGATTCAATGAAACTCGAGATTACAAATGCAGAGATTGTGGATATTTCTTCCAAGGCACAATCAGCCTCAGGAGTTTCATTGACCGGAAGTGTAGATGATTCTTGGGCAGCGGTTGAAGGGGGCTGGAAACTTGTAGACCCGAATCTTTCTGCTGCTGAAGGGATTATCTTGGAAGGGAATGGCCCAAACTCTGACGATTGGGATGTATTGTTGCTCCTCAGAGGTGAGAGGATGGAGTCGCCGGAATTAGATGCCTTTGCTTGGCATCAACAAGGTTTCCAGAAGTCATTGGCTGCACTTCAAGAAGGGAAAGAACTTGTTGCAATAACTTGGAATGGTCGTTCAATGGCCTCTGTTTTGAATGATATGGAGGGGCGCAGGATGACGAATGATGCATTTGTCAATGGAGCGAGAGCCGCCGGAATCAGTGGTTCTGGTTCAGCCATTGTGATATTCTCAGCATCGGTTTCAGCTCCAACTTTGGAGCGATTACGGATGTTGTTCTCCACTAGACAGAAAGGTGTTGAGGTAATTCAGACCAAGGTGATCAATAAAGAACACCTCAGTGCTAATGAAGTGGAGTGAGAGAAGGCTTGAACCCTCAAGTGCCCACCCGGGCATGAGGCCTTATGTCGATGCGCATCGGTGAGAGATTGCGTACGACATTATTCGGTGAAAGTCACGGCCCTGCAGTAGGTGCTCTTGTAGAAGGAATTCCTGCTGGTACTATTATCGATGAGGAATTTCTCGCTGCTGAATTAGAGCGAAGGAGGCCTGGAAGCGGCATTGGCTCATTGCGCAAAGAATCTGACTATTGTGAGATTCTCTCAGGCGTCTATGAAGGAAAGGCTACAGGCTCACCACTTCTACTATTGATTCGCAATGTTGATGCTCGCTCCAGTGATTATTCATTTCTCCCAGATATGCCACGTCCAGGACACGCCGACCTTCCGGCCATGGTCAACAGTGAGGGGGCGGCAGACCCACGTGGAGGTGGAGTGAACAGTGCTCGTTTGACCGCAGGGTTGGTGGCCGCAGCGAGTCTTTGCTCCCCATTATTGCATGAACATGGGATATCTGTACGCGCCCATGTCTCTGCAATTGGCAGCGTCAGATGCGAATCTATTCCACTCGCTCTTCCGGATGATGAAGCCTGCCAACGGGTAAGATGTTCAAATCCAGAATCCGCTCAAGAAATGCTTTCTCATGTTCTTGAGATAAGGAAGTTGGGCGATTCGGTTGGTTCCAAAGTAAGCATTGTCATCGAAGGACTACCTTTGGGTTTCGGGGCTCCATGGTTTGAGGGTCTTGAACCATTATTGGCTCACTCATTGATGTCGGTTCCTGGAGCCAGAGCGGTTGAGTTTGGAGATGGAATCGATGTCTGTCAAAGTAGAGGTAGCCAGCATAATTCACCATGGTACATGGGCAAGGACGGACCGAAGACAGATGGTGATGGCGCTTTGGGTGGGATGGCTACTGGTGCCCCATTACGGATGGCATTGACTTTGAAACCACCCAGCAGCATCTCATTACCGCAGCATACTCTTGATATGGTCAGTGGGGAACAGAAGGAACTGGTGGTAGGTGGCAGACATGACCCTGTGTTGGGGCCGAGAGCAGTGCCGGTTGCAGAAGCAATGTGCAGACTAGTCATCGCTGATATTCTACTAGGAGGAGGTGCACAGGATGAATGATTGGGTGATTCACAAATTCGGGGGCTCTTGCCTAAGGATTCCTGGTGATTTGGAGCAGATACATCACCGTCTATTGACCTGCGAAGGTCGTCCGCTGATTGTGGTCTCGGCCTTATGGGGAGTAACGGACCGTTTGATTCGAGCAATTCGTGAACCATGGCAATGGAGTAATCTGGTCAACGATCTTCGCAGACAACATCTACGATTCACTCCCGGATTGGAAGAGGAGGAAGCAGGACTCAGATTCAAACATACTCTGGAGAAACTATCTGGGTATTTGTTGGACTTGTGTCAGGAATCTGAGAATGAACTACTCAGGAACTCGATTCTTGCATGTGGTGAGAGATTGTCATCTATCGTAGTTGCAGAGGCCCTCCGGCGCAGAGGCTTTGATTGTGCAGCGGTGGAATCTGATGAACTCGGACTGGTGATTTCAGAAAATGGTGCAGAGATTGACCTTCCAATGAGTAGTGTTGAGATTAAGAGAACGCTTCTTGAACCACGTACTCCAGTGGTCAGTGGATGGTTTGGAAATGATAGCAGTGGTAGGGTCAGGGTTCTAGATAGAGGTGGAAGTGACCTTTCTGCAGCGGCTCTAGCCACAATTCTTGAGGCCCGCCGAATCATCTTGTGGAAGGATGTTCCAGGTGTTCTTTCGGTTAGCCCCCGTTGGGGTATTGACTCACAGACCATACCATATCTTGGACAGGAAGAAGCATTGGCCTTGGCCAGAGCGGGTGGTGTAGTACTCCATGCAGCGTGTATAGAGCCATTATTGGGCACTGGCATCCCACTTGAGATCAGACCATTGCATCTTGATGGAGTATTCACGACGATAGGTCCAGATATCGAGACTGCTGATCGTCGAGTTTCAGCGATTTCGTGTACTCCTGGCATTATTCAGTATTCTATCCATACTTCAGGTATTGATACTGCTTCCAAGTTCAATTCTGTGATGGGGTTGATCAGAGAGGAAGCGGTCAGGGTTTGGGTGGTCAAGGTTTCTGAAGGCCATATCATGATGTTCGTCCCAGCCTCTCTCTCCACTAAGTTGGATCTTCTTCTGGAGTCTATGGATTCAACCTTCGAGAAGAGTGTAACCGGTTCTCTGATTTCGCTTATCGGGCAAGATATCATCCATCAGAGAAACGATGCCATTGCTTCTATAGATGAGCGTTATGCTTCACATTTCTTGACTGATGAGCCGAATCTCAATCAGCTGGTCAAGGAATTAGTGGCACAGTATAATTTGGCCTGCTGAATCAGGTGTTTCGCTCTTCACGCCATTTCTGCAACCTTAGAGGTAGATTGACTGCAAACATCAAGCCTACCAGCAGGAATACGAACAGACTACCGATGGCAACTCCGTAAACAGAAATCAACTCAACACTTTCTTCCATACGTATCGCGGTTTCTGAAGAGAACCATTCGACTACAGCTGGGATGATTGTGTTGATTGACAATACTGATGCTGCTAATGCACCAGCAATAGCAGGATTGATCATCAGACTGCGATGATATTTGCTGATGATTCGCTTGACATTCATGACATAGACCTCATTGGTACGGATGCTGGTATCGAGCATACTGAATCTGATTACCCCATTGGTCAATTCAAAGTACATGACAAGAAGTACTGCGTATACGACAATGAGTGTGGTCTCCAGCCAAGGATTCTGCTGTAGGTCGAACCAGTCGTTAGACAATGCGACCTTACTGGAAGCGAAGCGCATTGCAGCGAGTATGAACAGGAAATAGGATGCGAGCAGCCAACGTGGGTCTCTGGACATTGTCCCCCAGAATCCTGTGCCGGTGGCTGAAAGGATGACCATTGCCTGCAGCAATGTTGCGCCTCCGACACCACCGAATATCCAGAACCAAAATGTTCCTTGAGGAGGTGTGACTATCCAAGTGATGACGCCTAGTGAAATCAACATCGCATAGGCGCCTAATTGCAAGGTCTGAACCATCCTATCTGCAGGCAAGAACTTGTGTTTTGGAACTACTGGGCCACCGAGAAGAGCCTCGATGAAACTAGGGATATGAACTTCTGGAACAGCATCATCAGGAACCTCAGTTCCCGATTTCATCTTGCCAGCAGCCTTCTTTCTACTGGGTGCTGCGGAACGTACGACCTTACCATCATAGAGATGTGAAGTGTCACTGCGAGATGGTCTCGGTGCTAGTGGTGGTGGTGCTGCTGCCTGTCTCATGTTTTCACCTCAGAATCCCCTTGCTCCAGCCAGAGCAGTTGATAGTAACATATCAGGTTCCCAATCCATGATGTTCACGCCCATCCCGCGCAATTCGCTAATCAGGATGTCGCGTTCAGTCTTCATCACTTCGAAGCCAGTTCTGTCGATACGACGCGCATCGAACTCAAACTCAAGACTTGATGGGGATAGAACTGTGACATCGAAGTCCCTTGCTCTGAAGTCTCGAAGAGCATTGATTATTGTTGGGTCTTGTTCCAGATTAGACATGACAATAATCGGACTTCCTTTGTTGATGTGTGGAAGAATACGATTGACAACTACCTGTAGGGGAGTGTTTCCTCTCGCCATCGCTCCAGCCAGTTTGGTCAAGATGACATACAACTGCTTCTTACCGGTGTCTCGATCCACTGATACCACTTCGTCTCCATAGACGATGAGGCCCACGGAATCTCTTCTTGAGAGGAAATATCTGGCAAGAGAGGCGGCAGCCCGTGTTGAATAAACAAGTGCATTTCGACTGACTGGTCCAGTCTCAGCAATCGCTCTACTGTCAACGATGAGAATGATGTCCGATACAGCATCTCTTTCTCTTTCATTGACCATCAATTTACCACTGCGAGCGTATGCATTCCAGTTGATTGATCTGAAAGAGTCTCCATCGAAGTACTCGCGCAGGCTGTAGAACTCACTGCCTGGTCCTGGTTGCCTTATGTTCACAGCTCCAGTGAAAATCTTTGGAACCCTGCTCTTGACGAAAGCATCCTTGAGGTCTTCCATTTTTGGAAATACCAAGAAATCATCGTATACATGTAGTTCCTTCTCCTTGTGGAACATTCCGAATGGATCCTGAACACGAACAGCCACAGGGCCTACGCTGTAGAATCCTCTGAGTGGACATTCAACGGTATATTCGATGAATGTTTCACGGCGAGGTCCCAATTCCATCAAGATGTAATTTGCGCCTTGCTTGATACGCATGACTTCAGGAACCCGATCTCGAACCTCAAGAATCTTCGGCAACGCACTGTGGTTCTGCATTCTCAGGGTGATTTCAACCTCGCCATCTTCAAAGACTCTGGCAGAAGATAATTTCCTCATAGCTGAAACATTTGAGAGAGCAACCCCTTCCTCTCCCATCCATTCATCCATTCTGCGACCACTGGCCGCTACATCAGCGTGCCCTGAAAACAGTGCAGCGTAAGTAAGGAAAACAAAAATCACAACTGCGACTGTGATCAACTGTGAATTGCGCAACGTCAACCCCATCAAGTACATGGAAACCGCTAGGCTTCCAAGCAGGGCGGATTTGCGCGACCACATCGTGCTTCACTTCCAGAACCTCACACTTTGAACTCAGACGGTTGGAACTGGAACTTCTCTGAGAATAGACTGAATCACTTCTCCGGGTTCCAGACCCTTAATCTGATGTTCTGGCTTGAGAATCAGCCTGTGAGCAAGTGCGAGTTCTGCGACGGACTTGATGTCGTCGGGAGTCACGAAGTCGCGTCCACGCATAGCTGCAGAAGCACGACCGACCTTGAGTAGCGCCTGAGAACCACGAGGTGAGGAACCAACGAGTACTCGTGGGTCTTCACGTGTTCGGGCAACACATTCGACCATGTACATACGAATGGCCGGGTCAACGTATACATCTTCACATGCTTGTTGCATGGCGATGACACGCTGTGGGTCGGTGATGACATCGACATCAACTGCATCCTTTCTTCGAGCGATACGTCGAGACAGAATCTCGTCTTCATCGGCACGGTCAGGATATCCGACACTCATCTTGAACATGAAACGGTCCAGTTGAGCTTCTGGTAGTGGATAGGTACCTTCCTGCTCCACCGGGTTCTGAGTCGCCATAACGATGAATGGTGCTGGCAACTTGTGGGTCACCGTTCCAATGGTCACTTGCTTCTCCTGCATCGCCTCAAGCAGAGCTGCTTGAGTCTTTGGCGGTGCACGGTTGATCTCGTCAGCAAGTAGTAGATTACAGAACAATGGACCCGGCTTGAAGGTGAACTCTCCTTTCTTGGCATCGTAGATGTTTGTACCAGTGATATCTGCAGGTAGCAGGTCAGGAGTGAATTGAACTCGCTTGAAATCACAACCCAATGCATCTGCGAAGGTGTTGGTCATCAGTGTCTTTGCCAATCCGGGATAATCTTCGAAGAGTAGGTTTCCGTTGGAAAGAATGTCGATTAGAACATTGTCGATGACGTGCGACTTTCCAATGATCACCTTCTGTACTTCCGCATTGATAGCTTGGGAGATGGCACCAACCGCTTGAAGACGCTCTCGGACTTCAGGGTTGCTTTGGTGTCTGGGTTGTGCTGCTGCTTGAGCCTGAACTGGAGCGGCGGGTGCTGCTGGCATCGGTGCTGCCGGTGCTGCTGGTGCTGGCATTGGCGCTGCTGGGGCTGCTGGCATAGGCGCCGCCGGGGCTGGCGGAGCTGGGGCTGTCGGTGGTACGGCTGGGGGTTGCATTATTTTCTCCTCCTCGGTTCTTCTTTTATTCATTTACCCCAGCGGCGTATCGCCTGCAATAGCTGGCGCAACTCTTCTGGGGCGAAAATACGGTTCTGGCTGTAGGCCAATTCTATTAGTCTGGGGTCGCGGATCATTGCTTGAATCTCAGGGGGTGACTTGTGTACCATCTCTTCCTTGGTGAAGTCGTAGAATATCCGCACCTTTTCCATGAGTGCCTGCCTGACCCGTAGTTGGTAAGTTCCAGGGTCCAATTTTTCAGGCCTTTCTCTGAATCTAGTGAGGTCGAATACATGTCGCCAATTTTCTTTCTCTGGAACTACCATTATCGCAATTGATAACAAAGCCAGTAGATTGAGAACAATCAACCACTTTAGCCAAGCATCTGAAGTGAGTAGGACAATCGCTCCCATCGCTTCGGTAAATGGTGAGGTCAGAGTGCTGGTGACGTGTCTTGATTCATCGAATACCAGATAGAATTTCTCAGGATGTAATTTGATGAGACTTGACAACTCGTCGTTCTCCTGTTCGCTCATATCATGGATGAGTTCTGCGAAGTAGGCGCCATTACCCTTCCAGTCACTGCTTGCCGATAATTCGGAATTCCAGCAGGTATGGTCTGCATAGACAAGTTCTGATTGGCATTGATCCTTGCCCGTGACGAGGGCGGTAGGAAGGTCCCAGAGATGGTCTGCAAATGCATCATCATTGGCGACGAAGACGATACTTCCTGTCACCTCCACCTCATCTAGCCTGTCTCCAGACCCTGGGTTGATGTCCATGGCCTTGATTCCAGGATAATCTATTCGAATTATCAATCCAGTTTGACCGGCTCCAAGGTCGATGTTGAGTTCGCTTCTCAAATCTGCAGTGCCGAGAACGTCCTGATAGGCGGAATCTGAAGCGGTCGCAAGAACCTTGACATCTCTGCGCACATCTTCGGCTTCATTCGCTCCAGGACCAAGAACTTGAATCGCAGTTGGACTACGCATCAGTACTGGCATTCGACAGTTGTCGGTCTTGTGTGAATTGAGGTTCTCTTCTGTACAACCTGTGTTAAGAGCCAACCCATCTACTTGTGAAACATCTTGGTTGATAGTGGCTACAGTCCAGACATTGGTCTGGTTCTGTGGTGCTTGGGTACCGGCCTCCCCTCCGCTGAAATGTTTGACCTCATAGAAGTGGTCCATATCCATTATCGGGTATTCGAAGAATTGTACTCCGAATTGGTTTGCAACTCTCTGGGCGTTGCTTGAATCAGCAGCGAGAATGACCTTCCCGCCTTTCTCGGTCACGAAATCATGGATCGCTTCTGCTTCAGCCATATCGAATGGCTTCTCTGGGGCGACGATGACTAGAGTGGTACGGTGAGGCTCTCTCCAATCATTGACGAGCATGGGAGTAGACATGGTGTTGGCAATCGTGTACTTGTCGAGAGATGCTCTCATCTCACTCAATTGTTGATACTGATAGTCTCCATCAGCCTCGGTCACATATGCACTGTAGACGGTTTGTTTGTCGCTGCTGGCGAGAAGGATGACAGATGTTGAAAGAAGAATCGAAACGACGACCCCGACTCCAAGCCAAGTCTCCAGACGTATTCCTTCTTTGGCCTCTGACATATTATTCTCAACCCGTTATTCTGACGATGTCTAGACAATGACGCTTCGCCGAGCAAAATACCACTCAAATAGGTTACCCATCACTGGTCATAGGTTGGCAAGGGTATCTATCAGGGGCAATTAGTATCAAAACGTCGAACCAAGGCTGCAATACTGATAATTGCAAGGCTTGAGGCCAAAGATAAGGAATAAAGAAAATTCGCCCGAACTTCCTCGTCGGATTCAATGTCATCGCCATCTCCTCCGCCGTTATTTTCGCCATTATTTCCACCGCCATTGCTCCCACCACCATTTCCTGAAGATGAAGACCTTACTTCTAGCTCGATGCTATCGGTCACACTTGCAAGTCCAGCAGAGGATGAACGGAATGTGACTATACATGATTTGGATGGATGACTTGAGGATGCTGAAACCGTGAATATTGCTTCAATGGTCGCTCCCGGTTCGACAGTTTCGAACAGGCTGGAATCATCTTCTGCATCAAGTTGCGGGCAGCCATCTATGGTCAGTTTCGTCTCGCTGTTCATCAAGCCATCATTTTTGTTCCCAAGATTTGTTATCTCAACCTTGACATCCATGGAATCACCTGCCATGACGGGTACCCCCTCGTTTACTACATCTGCAGTCATGACAGCGACTCTTGGCACTTGAGTATCCACATCGATGATCTGAGGAGTAGTGGGGAATAGAGAGTCTTCTTGAGCGATAACTCTCAATTCATGTGTGCTACCTTCACTGACATCATTCAAAGACCCAACTTCTATAGTAATTGAGAAGGTCTTATTCGACTGGCCTTGAACCACCACGCTCTCATCCAGATCAACTTCGACCCAGTCGAACTCGCCTTCGTGATCACTCTCAAACTCAAGATTGATTGTGACTTCGACCACCCTTGTGTTCTCGATGTAGAATTCCAAAGTAGCGGTTCCGCCTCTATCCCACCAATCATTCGAGTTCTTGTCACCTATTGAATTCAGAAGGACAGCATCCGAATGCTCCTCTACCCAGCCAATCTCCCATGATGGGGCTTCTTGAGCTGATGCTGGATTGCTCAGTGAAATCATTGGCAGCATGAGCATGATGGAAACCAATATCATTCTGTTGAACATATCTACACAGCTCCTTCAATAAGACTCGAAAACGCCCTTTTCACCAGTACCGGCAGCATCTTCCGGCGGTAGGAAGGAGGGAAGTAAGTATTGTTCACCGGTTTCACTACTCCGCGAATCATTTGTCCCAATTCTTTGACACTTTGTTCTCCATCCCATGCCTTCAGAACAGAACTGGCTTCTTCATTGTGCGAACGAGGAATGGATTCACATCCTGTGGTCGCTATTCTCAAGCCTTGCAACGAATCATTGGTACCATTCCATGCAACAGCAACTCCCGCCTCAGGGAAATCCCATGACTTCCTGAGTCTCAGTTTACGGTATGAGCCGGACCAATTCTTGGCATCTTCGGGCAAGGTGATGTGCGAAACCATTTCACCTGCAGCAAGGACATTTCTCTTGATACCGTCGAGTTCAAAGAAATCTTGAATTGGCATTGAACGAGAACCAGATGGGGAAACCAAGTGAATGGTTGCATCCAAGCACATCAGGACCGGAGCAAGGTCGGCTTGGTAGGTTGCAACGCACAATGTGTTCTGGTTGGGGATGACTCGGCAATCTGCCGAGGTATCGCAATCGCATTTGTGGCACCACTCGATGGACCTGCGCCATTCTTCGGTCTGATTGAACCAGGAGCATCGTGTATCGAGACAGATGTTTCCGCCAACGGTCCCAGAGCGCCTTATCATGACTGAAGCGATGGTTGAGGTGGCTTGACGAATCAGCGGATGGGTTGACTCATCATTGGCGAGGTCATGTAGTCTGACCATGCCGCCAATATGATTCTCACTCAATCTGTTCATCTCTTCCACTCCTGCCAATGATATCACGCTGGGTTTGGTGTTCAGATGCCACTTGTAATTTGGAAGCAGGTCAGTACCACCTGAGACCCAATCAAAATCCTCACCGATATCAAGCAAGGTTTCAGCGATGCTCATCGCTTCCGTGATGCTTTTTGGCGAATGTAGAACGAAAGGCGGCATCCGCATCAGTCATCACCCCTGTGTCGACGTTCGGCATGTTTCCATGCCCGTGCAGCACGCTTTCCATCTTCGATAAGATCCTCTTGTTCGGGAGTTATTGCTTCCCTCCAGCCTTCATCCTGTTCTATGAGCGGAAGTTCAGGGTCGAAGCCGAACAATACTCCGTTGACATATGCAGTTCTGTCTTTCAAGAGGTCACGCTGCAGGTCCCGTTCAGCGTGTTCCTCCGCTCTTTCGGATATCTTCTGCTGCAATGCAGATGGCTCGAAAGAAGGATTAGGTAATTCAAGTGGGTCATCTATTTCCAATTCTTTGCATTTCTTTTCAATCATCTTGTGCACTCTGTCTGGAGTCAAAGGCAATTCATCGGGTCGAATGCCGATGGCATCGTAAACCGCGTTACACACTGCCGGTAATATTGGTAACAGTGGCCCTTCTCCTGCTTCCTTGGCACCGAATGGCCCCTCTGGGTCATTGCTCTCAACGATGATAGGTACCACTTCTGGCATCTCATGCACGCTCATGATCTTGTAATCGAGGAGATCAGGATTCATCAGGTGTCCATTGCGTCCATACTTCATTTCTTCGGACAGCACTTGACCCATGCCCATGTGGCAGGAGCCGATTATTTGTCCTTCAACAGCGAGTGGATTCAAGGCCTTGCCGCAATCATGAGCAGCCCATGCCTTGACGACTTTGATGAATCCGGTCTCAGCGTCAACCTCCACTTCTGCGACATATGCAGAGAATGAATACGCGGGGGCCAATCCTGCTGCGGCACCTTTGTGGACACCCCCCATGGGTGGCGTTCTATAGGAGCCGCTAGCAATCAGTGAACCACTGTCAGCCTGAGCCTTGTGCACTGCTTCTAACCATGAAACACCAATGGCTGGGTCGTGTTTGTAGTAGATGCGTCGGTCTCCTAGAACCAGTTGGTCGGGATGATATCCAATCAGTTCCCAGGTGGCTTTCAGTATCTTGTCTCGTAAATCAATGGCTGCTCTTATTGCAGCATTGGCATTCATGAATGTTACACGGGAGGAATATGAACCTAGATCAACTGGTGCGGTATCACTTTCCTGTGAACGAATCCTGATCATATCCAGAGGCAGAGCAAGAACTTCACAGACGGCCTGTGCAATAGCAGTATCACTGCCCTGTCCTATTTCCGCAGCGCCGGTGTGAACAGTGACTCCACCATCCATATCGCATTGCAGATGAACGGTTGCATGTGGGAAGTTCTCAGGATCCCAATGGATTGGCAGTCCAGAACCTGAGATGAAGAAACCACATCCAACACCAATGCCGCGTCCGAATGGTAGGTTGCGGAATTTCTTATCCCATCCAGATTGTTCCCTTACTTTGGCCAGACATTCTCGCATTCCAGTGGATGTAATGCGGAATCCAGTGATTGTTCTTGAATGGGGTGGGAGAAGGTTGGCAAGTCTGAATGTCATTGGGTCGAGGCCTAGTTTTTCTGATACCTCATCTATTCCCACTTCAACAGCACATCGACTATTGACAGCGCCATGCCCACGCATTGCTCCACTGGCTGGTTTATTCGTCCACACCCTCGCTCCAGTGTAATGGAATCCACCGATTTCATAGGGAGATGTATGCAGGACACCATTGTAGTAAGTGGTGACGTGTCCGAATGATGCGAACGCCCCCCCATCGATCAGGGCATCAGTCTCAATACCAGCGATTCTTCCTTCATCATCAGCATGAACCCCCATCTGGATACGTGAGGGATGTCTACCTCGATTTATCCAATATACTTCTTCTCTATCGAAACATATCCTAACCGGACTTCCAGATTTGCGTGCGAGGATAGCAGCACACATCTCATGTGGGAATGGATCCGATTTGCCACCGAATCCTCCTCCAACGAAAGTTCGGTAGACGTTTATCTGGTGCATTGGAATATCCAGTACTGATGATAGGGCACGATGTAGATAATGCGGAACTTGTTGAGGAGTATACACTGTCAAGCGTCCCGTGGGGTCCCAATGCGCAACAACTGCATGCGGTTCAGTGAAACCGTGATGCAATCCTGCGAAGGTCCAGTCCGCTTCACTGGATGCAGCCGCCTCATCCATTGAAGAGAGGTTACCGAATTGCTGGAACACTCTCTTTTGGATGTTTGACTCACCGATGTGATACTTTCCACGGTCGTGAATAGGGTGCTCACTATCTTCAAGTCCATCTTCCATGTCATGTATTGAATCAAGGATATCGTATTCCACCTCAATCAGTGAAAGTGCTTCGATTGCGGTTGCTTCGTCGCATGCAGCAACACAAGCGACTAGGTCACCGACATGACGAACCTTGTTCTGAGCCAGTGCATGTTCATCCTTAGTTACAGGGAGGACTCCGAAACTATTGACAGAATCTTTGCCAGTAGCAACCGCCACCACTCCTTTGAGGGCTTCAGCAGCTCTGGTATCGATGGAACGGATTGTTGCGTAGTGATGCGGGGAACGTAGAATCTTCCCAATCAGTTCACCAGGTAGTCGAATATCATCGCCATAACGCGCCTGTCCAGTCATCTTCCAGTTAGAATCAACCAATGGAGTCCGTTTGCCGATACTGGTCCCAGTGATATGTTGGTCATGGACGTGTGGGCCGCGGGGTTGTTTCTTCTGGCCGCCTTGACTCATTGGAATATTATCGATATTCTGGAGTTTGCTTTGAGGGGATGAACCGCCGCTCCCTGGGACTCCGAAATCCTGTTGACCAGCAACGCGTTTGCCATCCTTACGCGTCTTGTCGAAAGATTGTCTGGGCGCCCCACTCATGATATCACCTCTCAACGAGCATCTCCAGGCGGTAGGCTCGGCTCATCAGGACCAACAGGATGAGGGTCAGAAGAAGGAGTGGTGAGATTGGATGGGGATTCGTCAGAACGTTTGATCTCCGCTGCCATCTCAACCGCTTCAACAATCTGCTGATATCCCGTGCAGCGGCAAAGGTTGCCTTCAATGGCATCTTTGATCTCATTTTTGTTTGGTTCTGGATTCTCCTCAAGCAGAGCCGAGCAGACCACTAGGAAACCAGGTGTGCAGAAACCGCATTGTGAACCTCCGGCTTCAGCGAAACAAGTCTGGATTGGATGCAGATGGTGTCCATCCGCCAACCCTTCAACAGTTGTTATTGAACGACCTCTGGCTTCTTCTGCAAGCATCAAGCAAGAAAGCCGTGGTTCACCATCGACAAGGACCGAGCAACAGCCACAGGTGCCCATGTCACATCCTCTTTTCACACCCAGTGTACCTACTTTGTCTCGTAGGACATCTAGCAGAATCGCATTTGATTCCACCAATATTTCGCTCTTCAGCCCATTCACTTCTGCCTGCCACTTGGAGACAGGTGGTTTGGGCAACATCTGTACATGTTCTCTATCTACCATGTCCGGTCGCCATAGGCGACCACAAGTACTCTGTTCTTCATCCTTGTCAGTGACAAGGATTGAAACAAACCTTCATTTCGGCAAGCCATGGATTTGAAGTTCAAGCCATTATTGGCAGTTCTTCTTTCAATCATGTTTGTTGCTCCAGGGTGCCTTGGAGATGAAAATGCCGGAGTTCCATTGGATGAGTTCTCATACACTGCTGATGATGGCAATGAATATTCCAATACCAATATGAAAGGAGCTGATTATCTCATTTATTTCTCTGCATCATGGTGCTCACGTTGCTACAAGTCTATGCACAACATCTCCGATGCAATCGGTGATACTGATCAACTAATAATGAGCATTGAGGAAGAAGATATGAATGGGCTTTCAACTTGGCATCAAACCGTCAATGAATCAAACTCCACTCAAGACCTCATAGCGCCATTCATGGATGGTTCAAAGTTATCTGAGGTTCTTGGGGTCAGTGCGATACCAACGATATTTCTGATTGATGAAGATGGAAACATCATCGATATCCACGAAGGTGACTTGACTGATCATGATGAGATATTGAAGTTCTTGAATCAGGCTTGAAGCATCATCACTTGTGTGCGGTATGTTGATGACCACTTCCGTTAGGGAGAAGAACAGTGGAAGCCATGTTTCGATTGAAAGCGCTTGGTAGTATGGCTATGATCATGTTCTTGCTGTTGCCCGTATTTGCGGTACTTGGAACCATTCCTGCGGCCGTTGCTGAATCTGTGGAAGAGGGCTGGTGGGTTGATACCACTGTTGACCGCGACAAAGATGGAATTGGAGATATGGTTGAACTGCATCAGAATAATCCACTTTTCCTAGATCTCAACGGCACATTGCCAGTCATTGTTGATTTCGACCATACTCCTACGCAGCAAGATATCGAGATGTTGGAGAGAGAGGTCGACTTTCGAATGGGCTGGGACCTCTACTTGATCGATGCTCTCAGTGGCAGAGTACACACACAGGACATACTTGCTCTGAGAGACCTTCCTGGAGTTGTCATGATTGAGTTGGATGGTATTCTAGAGGTGCAGATGGCAGATGTTGTTCCAGCCCATGGAGTTGATCTGGCTTGGGATGAAACAGGCTATGATGGCTCTGGAGTTGCAGTAGCCATAATCGATACTGGAATTGACCACCTTCATGTTGGACTCGATGATCTTGATGATGACAATTCCACCAATGACCCGAAAGTCGTTGCATTCTATGACGCAATATCTGCTTCAGATGAAACAAATGGCACCACTGAGCCATATGATGATCATGGACATGGCAGTCATTGCGGGGGAATTACAGCAGGAACAGGCGCTCCTGATTTCGTCGATGTTGGAATCGCCCCCCAAGCCAGACTAGTTGGAGTCAAGGTCCTCGATGGAGGCGGCAGTGGTTCTTTCTCAGGTGTGATGGGAGGAATGCAGTGGACCGTAGATGTACGTTACCAATACAATATTCGAACAGCGAGCATGAGCCTTGGCGGCCCAGGCGCTATAGAATGGACCAGTAGTGAGGAGGACAGTGTCAACCGCATGGCCAATGAGATGGTCAGGGCAGGCATCGCTCTGTTCATCGCTGCAGGCAATAGCGCAGTATCTGCCCAGATTGGTACACCTGGAAGTGCAGAGGATGTAATCACAGTAGGGGCTCTTGACAAAGATACCAAGATTGCCATCTACTCCAGTCAAGGTCCGACCGAGGAAGGACGTATCAAACCGAATATTGCTTTCGTCGGTTCCAGTGTGAATTCTGTGGCTGCTAATTCTGGCTCTGGATACACCTCGATGAGTGGAACCAGCATGGCTACTCCTGGGGCAGCGGGCCTTGGGGCACTGATGTCCCAGGCCAATCCTGACCTTTCTCCTTTTGATATTCGAAACATCATGCAGGAAACTGCAACCTATCGTCAATGCCATTACATGGGGGCGAACGAGCCTTGTGCCGAGGATCTGATACCAAAGAATAGACAGAACAATGTCTATGGGCACGGTCATGTCAATGCTCAACCAGCGTTGATAGAAGCAGCCGAGATGTCTTATTCTTTCAATAACAACCTCTCTGTCAATGTGACCACGGCTGCTATGATGGACAATCATATCCATTTGAATCCTGGTGAGCATATCGACATTGAATTGAACACGCCTGTCGATACCATTCAATGGCGGTCCAATCATTTACGAGATAATTGGGCGAATCTGCATTCTTATGACCATCAAACCGGAGCTGAGTTGACACATACTGACATCACTCATCAGTTGGAGCACTTACCGGGGATTGAACTGCAAGGAAATCACTCAATTTCGATAAGGGCAATCAGTGGGACAACATCGTCGCCATTGGTGACTGTAGATATCATGCTGATGGGAGAAATGTTGGATGATTCAGAAGGGCCAGCGTCATCTTCCGGAATCGGTACTGTCGCTTGGTTGGGTATCAGTTCATTTCTTGGAGTGATTTTGTTCACCATTGGAATGGTGATTGGCCGAAATCAAATCGAAGAAGCAGAATTGGTCGAATAATCATTTCATCCGGCCCATTGTTTAAGTTCCTAGAGAGTTGAAACAGTTCGATAGCATGCCTGCGCCAAGCCGCCCCCCAAGTCGCCCCAAACCTCGGAAACGCATTTCAGCAGCCAGTGGAAATCTTGCCATTCCATCTGGGGTTCTCAATCCTTCAATAGCCGCACCTTCAGCAGATGAGATTGTCCAGTTACCACTGACCGGCCCTATTCCTCTGGTCGAGAGATTAGCACAATTCTGGCTTTTCGGAGTTGCTATGATGGGACTATGGGGCGGTTTATTCTACATCGCTTTCACCCAAGGTGAGACGAATGAACGATTCTTGA
The DNA here is from genome assembly GCA_030750665.1 of Candidatus Poseidoniaceae archaeon. GTDB lineage: Archaea > Thermoplasmatota > Poseidoniia > Poseidoniales > Poseidoniaceae > UBA226. The sequence goes on along the minus strand of JASMHR010000009.1, from coordinate 10,142 downwards.
TGCTTGGAATTGGAGGACTTGCAACGGCTTCTGCATTCATTTGGGTGGTTGAGCGCCAACGACGCAGTCACGGTAAATTGGCTACGATGCACGATTATCTCTTGGGAATGGGATTGTTCTTTGGTGCTGCTGGCTTGTTTTGGTTCCTTAGATGGGGAATGGCTTTCGCTGCTGATCCCGATCGCCTAGGCTTCTCTTGGCTGGTGGATGATGCAAGGCCATTTGCCGATGAGGAATGGGTCCCAGGATCTATGGGCATTGTTGTTCACGCTGCTGCGGCAGTCCTCCTTGGAATAGCAAGTTGGTGGTATCTCAAGATCAAGGAGACTGGAACCGGAATCTTGTCATGGTTCGTCGCTGCCATCACTCCATTCGGATTGTTGATTGTTGGACTTGGAACATGGATAGATTGGTCTAACGGTGGGGTGAGTTATGAACTGGGAATTTCATTGGTTGTTCTGAGCATTCTAGGGATGTGGATTGGGATTCAGAGCAATCGAACACTTGTATTCTCAGTAGTGGCTGTGCTTGCTTCCTTCATGCCAATCATCTATGAGTTGGTAAATGATGGAACTGGAAGTGCATTGTCGCTGATGGTTTTCATCATCTTCGCTCAAGGTCTTCTTGCGATATCGCCACAGTTGAAGGATGCTCAGGCGATAATCGAGAGAGCATCTCTTGGGCTTGTCGCTGCTGCACTCATCGCCATGGCGTGGATGACTGGTGGGGATCTGACAATGCATCTAGGCCCGCTGAAGTTGGGGCCTGAAGATTGGCTTTCTGGGGCTGCTGTGTTGTGGCTGAGTCTGCTGTTCGGGTATTTTGGTGCCGTCCATATGAAGCGGGTTCCATGGATGCCGATAGGGCTCGCTTTTGCATTGTTCCTCATTCCTCACCCCAGCAATCAGGCTGCATGGGCATTGACTCTCATCATGCTTCCATACTTGTTATGGAAGCCCGACAGCAGGAAATGGGTCAGGCAGGCGACTTTCTGCAGTGCAGCATTCGCATTCCTGGTCGTCGATTGGATGAGTCACGCTCAGCATAACTCAGGGATGGAGTTCTGGGGAACCATCGAGACCAATTTGATTCATGTCATACCATTGGCACTATTGGCGATTGGTGAATGGGCCCGTCGTATCGAGAGAATCTCCGGAAATGCATTCCGTGTGGCAATGGTTCTGGTCGTGCTTTCACCGTCGATGCTAATCGAAGCGAACAACACTGTTCCATGGGCTTTCTCAGCCTATCTGTTGGTGGTTGCTGCTGAAGCGACAAGCAAACCAGCTGAAGGACTACAGCAGAGGAAGGATGCGTCTATGACGATATTGACAAGTCTTGGTCTGACAACAATGCTTGCTGCTTTCGGGCGCCTGGAGTTGAACTGGTCATTCATGCCGGAATTGGAGGGTTTCAATCTAGTCCTCGTCATCATCGCAGCAGTCTATTACGCGCTCGGCAAGAACAGCAAGGTGGAGGAACTTGACATCGGGCACTTCAATTCGTGGGCGGTCAAGAGTGGCGCTCAAACACCGGTCTTCAATCCTGAATCTGGAATACTGACGGTTCCGGCAGTTGAAGAAGAAGATCCAGAGAACCCTGAATGGTTGGGTAAAGGCTGGGGTTCATTCGCAAGAGTATCATTGATTGGCCCTTTGATTCTCTTCGGAATAGCCCTGGCTTCGGTGAATGGCAGCGCATTGTTGGAGGAGTGGTGGATAATCCTCTTGGCAGTGCCAGTTGCATTGATGATATGGGAATTGAACAAGGAGGAAGAAGGTCCGGCTGAATCACGTGCTATCGCTGCATGGGCATTGTTTCTGATGGCGTTGCCATTGTCTTTGCAATTGAGCAATGAGTTGTTCAATGTGGATCGAGCCGATAGGATTCTAGATAAGTCGCGTCTTCTTTTCGATTTGATTCTGATATCTGGTCCTGTTGCTGTACATCTCACACTTCAGAAGCGAGGGTTACAGGATTCAGAGAAGTCACGAAATGCTGACATTGCAAGTCTGATAGGATTGTTGGCCCTTGCTATCCTCGATACCACTGGTGGATTGGTCTACTTCACCATGTTTGCAATCGTTGCTCATAGAACATGGCAACATCGTATGTCATTGTTGGCAGTTCTGGCACCATTGACCCTTCCATTGATGGGTACTCGCCCTGCAATCGCAGGTGGAATACTCAAGGAAATGATTGCTGAAGGAGCCATATTCGATATCCTGTTGACTCAAGGAGAGATGTTGGATTTCGATGTCAGTAGAATAGTTGGCTGGTTTGGTGCTGCTTTCTCACTGTTGATGCTCTCACGTATCATTCAGGACCGAAGAAATCCACCAGAGCATGATGATGAACGTCTACCATTCATCTGGTCATCATTCGTATTGATCGTCTCATTACAGGCATTGATGGTGCACAGTTCCTATCTGCTATTGATTCTGACTACTCTCATCATCATTCTTGGTTGGTTGGCTGGAAGGACAGAGGTCTTCGTATTCGCACCATGGGCATATGTGATAGCTTTCCCACCTGCTCTGGCTGATACGTTCCCTGAATTGAATGGTTCTGAAATATTCAGTTACTCCCTTCTTCTCTCTGGATTGATGACAATGCTCTTTTCGATGCTGGCGAGGAATAAATCATTATTCATGTATGTTGAAACTGTTGCATTCACAGAAGAAATGGAAGGCTCTCGGAATTTGATGAAACATAAGACCTCGGCTGACAGAGAATATGTGCAGAGATACCTGTACTGGAGCGGCCTTGCTTTGTTCTTCCTCTCTTTCGATGTCCTCTATGGAATTTCAAGTGTTCTTGCGGCAATATGGGTGACATATGATTCATACAAGACTGGGAGCAAGAAGATATTCCTCATCACTCCATTGTTCCATGCTCTGGCGCTGGCCAATGTTGAGAGAATAGCCACTTGGGATCTGGGGATTCACCACATTGGAGGGTGGGTGCTGGTCATCGATGGAATCATCTTTTCCTTGCTTTCATGGAAACAATGGTATCCACAATGGGAATGGTCTGAAGATGGTGTAGAATATTGGCGATGGAATGACCAGATGGGAATGCTTGGAGTTGTATTTTTCAGTATTGGAGTCTGGTGGTCCACCTTCGACTTTAGTGCTCTGATGGTGGCATTGATCATCATCGTATATGGTGGCTCGATGGTTGCTATCGACCCTGAATCTGCGTGGCGTAGAGCAATGGGTATTGCTTCATCGACTGTTGGTGGATTCATTGCTCTGGTAGATCCCGATACGACAATGGGAGGAATCGTCATGATTCTTGCTGGACTTGCTGCCTTCATCCAGGCTGCGATGTACTTCCAGCGCTGGGGAGTTGGCATGGGTGAAATCACGTCTGAAGGTGGACCCGAAATATTGGCAGCCCCAGTCGTGGATGAAGAAGAGCCAATCGAAGAAGAGCCAATCGAGTCAGAAGCAATTGTGGAATCTGAAGAGTCCGCAGTCGAAGAGGAACTCACAGATGATGAAATGGACGATATGTTGGATGAATTCGAGGAAGAGCTTGAGGAGGAATCAATTCCTGAACCAACCTTGACTCCAGATGAGGATGATACTCCTGCTGGGGAAGAGGTTCTCGATATGAGTGAAATGAGCAATGAGTGTACTGCTCAGGTCATCGACCTGATGAATGGATTAGTGGATGTTAAGGGAGTCGGTAAGGTCAAACTCAACGATAGCATGGCCACAAAGATTCGTTCTGCATTGTTGAATACTGATTTCTCAGGATATATCCCTAAGGTGGATTTCGACCAGAATGGTAGAGCAGTTCTCTCTTTCGCTCCTGATTCGAGTTTATCATGATGGTATCTCGTCGCCCCAATGCTCCATTTCATTGAGTGTACGAGCCACGGCTACTACATCGCCATCGTCCCACCAGTCTACTGCGACGAAGGTTGGGCGCTTGCCATGCATCCCCCAGCATTCAAGCCCGCGGTTGAGAAGGAAATCATAGTCGTTCACTTGTCCAGCACGTTGTGGGTCTGAGAGTCCTGCTGAATTCTTCAGCCAGTTGTTGAGATGCCAGACTGGCTGTGTTCCATCACCCCGATGGACTTCACAATTCATGTCTTCAGGTTCGTTTTCAGCAAAGTTGGTGGTCCAACTGAATACAAGGAAATCATGTAACCAAGGATATGCATCATTTTGCTCCTCCTCCCAGAAAACCACCAATCGTGTGTCAGCTTCTATCAATTCACCAAGGGTAGGCCATTGCTTTGCAAGTTCATGTTGGTATATCCAATCGGAAAGATCGGATTGGATGAGAATATATTCGATGTGCTCAGCCGAAACTGTGGATTCAAAGAGTAGAGTCACCACATCTCTCTCTTCATTGGCCATCAGACTTCGAAGGTGGCTCAGCCAGGCGATGGCATTCACCTCGCCATAATGGCAGGGGCTACTTCCACGATCAGGGTCTCCGTGACAGAATCGAACATCGTTTGCCTCGCTTGAAATCGAGGTTCTATAGTGAGCATCGAGCATGAAAGCGCGCATTCCCGCATCCCATTGTTCCTGTAATCCGGTTTCATGATTGCTTGCAGGGTAGTAGATTCCATCGGCATGTGTGGAGAAACTGTTGTGGGTCTCTGGGAAGGTGGTATCGCTGTATGTTCGGTCACACAACTCGATCATACCATTGCAAGGAACAGTTTGGACATCATCATCAACTATCTTGTCATCCTTGTTCGTGGTTGCTTGCAGGCATCCAGAACTGAGAAATATCAGACACAGCAATACTGTGCCCAACTTAGCAAACATGAGTCTACATCCTACTCTTCTTCATCGGAAACGACGATTACTCTAGCATCCCAGGCTTCTTCCAGTTGTTTGGCTCTCTCCTCAGTCAATCCAAGTCCCATATAGGCGAAATCGAGTAGTTTCCGCTCATTCTCGGTCACTCCTCCATCATCTACTAATTCGTCGTATTGTTCAAGATACGCCTGCTCATCCTCTGGCAGGCTTGACAACAGTATGCGCAGTCCCATGAGACGCAGGAGGGGGGTTCCACAAATGATGATGTCGGCGACCCGATGGAATCAAGGAGGCGAATGTCTCGCCGATGTCCATGAAGTACGGCCCGCTGGTGTGGATTGACCTTGAGATGACAGGCCTGGATATCGAGACCTGTTCTATCATTGAGATGGCTACTGTGGTCACAGATGGTGACTTGAACATCATCGCTGAAGGTCCAAATCTAGCAATTCAATGCAGTGAAGATAAATTGGCCGCCATGGATGATTGGAACACTAGACATCACAATGACAGTGGTCTAATTGAGCGGGTCAGGTCATCAGAGTATTCGCTGGCTGATGCGGAGCAGGCAACTCTTGAGTTCTTGCGACAGCATTGCCCGAAGGGAAAATCTCCTCTTTGTGGCAACTCGGTTTGGAACGACCGATTGTTTCTGAGTAAGGAGATGCCTGAACTTGAAGAATATCTACACTATAGAATACTGGATGTCACAAGCATCAAGATTGTCGCCGATCATTGGTTTCCTGAATTGGATGGCTACAAGAAGAAGAATTCACATTTGGCCAGAGATGACATTCTTGAGAGCATCGAGGAGCTCAGATATTTCCGCCAACATCTCTTCAGTCAGTCCGCCAATTCCCAGCAGTAGGATCGGCACCTTTCTTCCGAGATAGTACCGCAGCGACTACCGCCAGCGCAATCTCTGCTGGCGATTCAGCCCCTAAATCAAGACCTATCGGGCAGTCAACTGAATCCAGTGTAGATTGAGAAATTCCTGCTTCAAGTGCCTTAGAAGAGAAGGCTTGCCATTTTGTCTTTGAACCGATGACACCAATCCTAGTGGATGATTCAACCATGGTCAATAGTCCAATGAACCGTTCTTCATCCTCTTTCCAGTCATGCCCGAGCAAAAGGATGTCAGAGAATCGCTTCAATGAATCCAAATTCTCGGAAATAAGGAAATCTGAGACTTTTCCGCAGTGCCTTTCTCGTGCTTCAGGAAATACTTCCTCGGATGAATATTCACTCCGCGTGTCTTGAACTGAATAGTCCCAACCAAGTCCGTTGCACATGTGAGCAATGGCCTGTGCCACGTGTCCCCCGCCCATCAGCAGAATGTGTGGCATTGGTATCACGACCTCCATGACAAGGCAGACTCTTCCCCCACATAAAGAGTCGAGAGGCACCACTTCGTGACCTGTTGCAACTTTGTTTAGGCCAAATGTCGCAACCTCTCCACTCACTTTGCCAATTGCATGAAGTTCTCTCAACCGCTTGGTGACTTGGAATTCTAGGCCGGCTCCCCCGACAGTACCTTCAGCCATTGTTCCGGCTACTGCTAGACGGGCCCCTACCTTGGCGGGTACCGAACCAGAGGTATCGATGATTGTAGCCATGGCAACAATCTCACCTTCAGCTAGTCGGGCTGTACACCACTCAAGAACTCGCTGGGTCATGAGGTTGACTAGGGCGACTCCCTCATGTGCTTTGCGACGAATACCATCTCTCGAGTATTGCAAGATCCTCGAGTGTATCGACATTCAAACTGAAGTCGGCATTCTTGACCTCGACATCTATGAAAGAACACAAGTCTCTGAGGGGTTCGTCGGGTCTAGCCGCAAGGACAGATTCTATAGCGCCTGAATCAAGTAGTATGGGGTGCCCTCCTCTGCCATCTTGCACTGGTCGAGCACATTCACCGAACTGCAACAGTGTTTGAACCACTCCTGAGGTGAAACCTGGTCTATCAATTGGAACAACGAGTACGGAAGATGGCACTTCCAGAGCAAGAATTCCAATCTGCAGTGTACCTGTCCTACCCTTTTCAGGGTGAGGGTTTGCGATGACTCTGGTTTCTGGAGAAGCGAGCATGACATCGACCAGCAATTCATTACGAGTGACAATAATCATGTCTGAACAAAGTGGTCGTAACTGTTCTGTCACAAGAGAGATCAAAGTTGAATCAGCAACAGGTATCAGGGATTTAGGCTGGCCGAGACGTTGGCTTGCTCCAGCTGCGAGGATAATCGCAGCCACCATTCATCATCACCGCAACATCTCTCTACCGATGATCATCCTTTGAATCTGTGAGGAGCCTTCGTAAATCTGCATCACCTTGGCTGCTCTCATCAAGCGTGCAACAGGGTATTCCTCTGAGTACCCGTAGCCACCGAAGACCTGTACTGCATCTGTTGATACCTGCATGGCGATATCTGCTGAGAAGCGTTTGGCATGGGCTGCGGCTTCGGTGTTCTTCTCACCAGCATCTGCTAGTGAAGCAGCCTTCCAGGTCAGCAATCGGGATGCCTCGATATTGGTCTTCATGTCCACGAGCATGAATTGAATGGCTTGGTGTTGGTGTAGTTTGTCGCCAAATGTCTCTCGCTCATCAGCGTATTGAAGGGCATGTTCGAAGGCTGCTCTAGCCAATCCAGTGGCATGTGCAGCGATGTTTGGCCGACTCATGTCAAAGGCCTTCATCGCATTCATCCAACCATAGTTCTCGGTCTCACCAAGCAAATTCTCTGAAGGGATTCTAACCCCATCAAAGATGACTGAACGGGTATCAGAACAGCGCTGCCCCATGTTGCTCTCCTTCTTGCCGAGCGTCAAACCTTCTCTATCGGACTCGACAATGAATCCGGACATTCCACGATACCCGGCTTCGGGGTCGGTCTTGGCGAGTACGAAGAAGAAATCAGCATGCCCTGCTCCGGTTATCCACATCTTTTCGCCATTGAGTACGTATTCCTCTCCATCCTTGACTGCGGTGGTTTTGATAGAAGCAACATCAGAACCAGCCCCAGGCTCGGTGACAGCGTATGATGCCAAGGCGCCATCTACGACTTTGCGCAGCCATTTCTCCTTCTGTTCCTCTGTTCCTCCGGTGATAATCGGAGCAATAGCCAGACTGGTGGCATAGGCAGCGGTAGCGAATCCAGGGTCTCCCCATGCCAGTTCTTCATTGACGATCACTTCCTCGATGGAGCCTAGACCTGCACCACCATATTTCTCTGGAATATGCAGATTCAACAGTCCCAATTCATGTGCAGAGTTGATTGCCTCAAGAGGATAGACGGATTCCATGTCCCAATGCTCAGCATTGGGGCGCACCTCGTCGATACCGAACTGATGAGCCAACTGGAGCAGCATCTCCTGCATTTCATCAAGAGACAGGTCGACCATGAATGGCCCAGCGGTAGGATGACCATAAGAACTGCTTACCAAATCATTCATCTTCATTCGACTTGTAGAATATCCATGGTCAGGGATTATTCGCAGGTATTGGCCAATATCGAAATGGCAATTGAGGGCGAGGATGATTGGATTGCCATTCTTGCAACTGTCGTCTGTGAACTTCACAATTCATTCGAGGATTTCCATTGGACTGGATTCTATCGAGTGACCGGCCCTGGGCTGCTCAAGGTCGGGCCATATCAAGGAGGACATGGATGTCTTGAGATAACATTCGATAGAGGAATCTGTGGAACGTGTGCCACTACCCAGGAGACTCAACTTGTTGAAAATGTGCACCAGCGTGAAGATCATATCGCCTGTTCGAGCAGTACCATGTCTGAGATTGTGGTGCCAGTGCTCGCTGAAGATGGGAAAACACTGGCTGTTCTAGATATAGACAGTGATATTGAAGCAGCCTTCGATGAAAATGACAAGGTGAATCTAGAAGCTCTTTGTGCAATTATTGCAACGCACTTCAGATGACTAGATATCCTCTGCGTTGCATCTCAAGCAACACCAAGAAGAGTAGATAGAGCCCTGCTAGAACTCCTCCTTCCCAACGATTGAATTTGAAACCAGTCCACATGAAGAGCAAGCATGCCAATACTCCGATGATGGTCGCAGGAATGACCACCTTCATGATTAGAGGAAAGGAACTTGCAGAGATGGTCAATGGTGAAATCATTGCTGCAATACCAATTGACAGCATGGGGTCGGTGATGTTTGAACCGATGAGCGTGCCAATGGCAACTCCTTGAGAGCGTTTTGAAGCCATCAGTGCCACAGTGAGTTCAGGAAGAGACGTGCCGAGCCCCGACATCGTCATTCCAACGATTGCTGGATCAACCTTCATTGCAATAGCGATCTCACTTGCGATTTTCACCAATTGAGTCGCTGCATAGATGGCGAACATCAGACCGATGATGACCATCACGGTATATGCTCCTGAGGTCCAACCTCTACCTTGGGTCTTGACATCAGGAACAATCTCCAACTCATCACTACGAATCTTGTCTTGATTTTTCAGTAGCCACCAGATATATCCTATGTACAGAGACACAAGAAGTGCACCTTCCCAACGGGTCAGGTTTTTGTTCCACATCAGTAGTAGTGAGAGGAGAACCACTGCACCCAGCATCAGCATTCCATCTCTTCGGAGCCAATCAGGTCGAATCTCCAATGGCCTGACCATGACCACAATTCCTAGAATGAGGGTTATCTGCACCAATACTGAACCGAAGATATTGCCAATGGCCAAATCTATCATTGCTGGATCATCAGCCCCTCCATATGCTGCAGTGGAGGTAACCAGTATTTCTGGGAGGGAAGTTCCGATTGAAACGATGGTTAGTCCGATGACCACTTCAGCGATTCCAGCGCGACGTGCCAAACCTTTGGCTCCCTCGATGAAGAAATCAGCGGAGGTAATCAATAGAGCGATGGCTGCTGCCAATAACAACAGGCTGATCCATGCAGCAGTTCCTCCGCCACTATTACTGAAAGTAGCGAGAACAACGAGAGTAACGAATAACCCACCAGTCAGCAGCATCCCATTCCAATGGAGAAGCTCCATGATACCTGCTTCTTTACCTTCGGCAGATACCTTTTCAGCAATGGTCTCCGACATCTAGCCAGA
>JASMHR010000009.1:0-250 GCA_030750665.1 Candidatus Poseidoniaceae archaeon | reverse complement strand
CTGTGAACGTTCGATTCTATTGGCACATCTTCAAGAGAGCGGCAACAACATTCTCCACATCGGGAACCGTATGGTCTTCAAGCGGCGGAGAAAATGGAACCGGAGTATCCAGAGCGCCGATGACCACAGGTCTAGTTTCTAGAGCCCAGAATGAATCCTCCAGTATTCTGCTCTGTATTGTATGGCCAAGCCCGCCACTCCACTGGCTCTCTTGAAGAACTAACAGCCTACCAGTACGAGATACTGAATC
>JASMHR010000099.1 GCA_030750665.1 Candidatus Poseidoniaceae archaeon | reverse complement strand
AACCAACTGTTTTTCCACGTGTTTGGATAGATCCCTCTCAATCAGATCTTCAGACAATGAGCGAGCATCCATTATGCCATTGTCATCGAGATAACGAATCACATCCACAGGTCGCATCGTGAACGGCAAAACCTCCTGTGTTTCACCGAGAGTGGTAGACACAGTTTTTCCATCTGAAACTATACAGCGAAATGGAAAATTCCGCAATCTGCCCCAAGTTTCCTCAGCAAGAGAAATTCCAGACTCGGTCAAGAAATACGCCTTGCGCTTTCGACTGACTCCGGAAACGTGTGCCTGTCTCTCGATGAGAAGACCCTGATCTTTCAAGCCCGCAATCGCCCTTGGTACATTCGAGCGAGCGATGGCAACAGCATTCGCAATCCCCATCTGCGAAAGAGCAAATGGAACCTCTACTTCTTCTGAATAGTCGGAATAATCCCTCAAGTGCAACAATATCCTCTCTTGCACACCAGGTTTCGGATGGGCCATCTTGTACAACTCCTATTCAGTAGAATTCTATTCTTGCAATATATATTCAATCAAACTCAAGAGTGCAGAATAATCTCCTCATTGTTGAGGGTGATTTGGATCAGGGACCCACTGATTGGCTTGAGCATCCCACATCCAACCCGGATATTGTGAAGAGGCGACTGGTTGCGGTGCTGGTGTTGGAACAACTGGGGCAGCTTGTTGTGGCTGTTGTGCCTGTTCTGATTGCTTTGCCCAAGCATATGGATCCGCTTCTACCTCAGAAGTCGCATCGAATGCCTCATCATCATCATCAAAATCCTCGAACTCGACGAAGAAGAATACGAATAGACCGCCAAGAAGGAGAACTGCAACTACACCTGCGGCCATCCAAATCCATGTTGGCAATCCCTCATCTCCCGAACCAACGTGTACTGACATTGGTTCTGACTCCTTTCCAGCATATTCGAAAACGATATCATGGGTGCCGATGTTATTGAACTCCTTACCACTGATTTCCATACTCCAGAGTCCATTGTCACCAACATAGGTTATTCCTACCGAACGCTCGCCGTCAACAAGCCTAGCGACAACCTTGGCACCAGGTCTCCCTTCACCCGTGAAGACAACGCTGCCATCCTCGGAAACTGCTCCTTCACCTTCACGCTGATAGGTGAAAGATGCGGATTCAACCAAGAATGATACCAATATTGAACTCACCTTTGAATCTGAATCATCAATGCACTGGAACTGCACTGCTGAAAGAGACCACATCTCGATAGCATCAGGATAATCACCCCTCATGTCGATTGGATCAAATGAAGCAATTCCATCTTCTGAGATATGTATAGCAATCTCATGATGATTGTCATTGACCTGTGGATCTGGGCTGTTAACAACAATGAAATTTCCACCGGTCAACACTTGGTCTGGATCTGAGAAATACTTGGTCAGATTGATAGAAGCACCACCACCGCATTGGTCTAGGGAATCAGAACCCTCGTCGCAGAATATCGTGATGACCTCATCCCATCCAGAGGAATTGAAGATAGGTGGTGAATTTCCTTCATCCGGAGGATTATCAATCGTTATTGAAACCACAGACGGTATTGAGTAGTCATAGCCATCGAATGCCTTGACAGTCAGGGTATATTGACGGTCATGCAGCAGATTCGAAGTATCCCAATAAGTTGCCCAAGCACCATTTGCCAGAATATCGCCCATCGTCAATGTCTGGGGTCCACTCTGCTCTATGAGGCCGTCTTGGTTTGTTACCTCAAATTCAATTTTGGTGACTTGCCCATCGAAGTCCGTGGCATATCCTTGAATCAGGGTGGTGGTATTGGCAGATACTCTTTCAGTATTATATGGCTCTGAAATCTGAACGATTGGTATGTCATTCTCATTCTCAATATCCAGTATCAGAGTTCGTGCATTGCACTCGCCAACCAAACCCTTGCAGAAGTCAGAGTCTGAAGCCCAAATTGTGAAACTGTATTCTCCAGAAACCAATGGCGAAAAGTCCCATTCCCATGACCATTGTGTTCCTCCAGCAGTACTGGTGGTGGCCATGTAATCATTTGGCCCTTCAATATCGAACCATATCTTGTCGATATCCGAACCTTGAATCCCATTGTATGGGTCGCTTGCTCTGCCTTGGAATATCACCTTTCCAGAATCATGCACCGAATGATCGGCCGGTGAATCGACATACAGGGTTGGAGGCACTGTGTTCAATTTGTATACACGTGTGACAGTTGGGCTGTAATCCAAACCATCGAAAGCACGAATCTCAAAGGTATAATCTCCTTCAGCATCATTGCCCATATCCCAAAGGAATGACCAAGCGTTGAATGGATGATTGGACTTCGTGACCTCGCCGCCAGATGCTGACTCATCAGTTCCGAAGTATGCATCATCCCAATCAAGAACACCTGGAGGCTTGATCTGAATCTGTTTGACGACTCCTTGCTGCGACCATTGTGCATCCCAGTCATTGAAATATGGACCAGCGGTTCCATCCCAAGAGGTGCCACTCAATTCGATGTTTCTCTTGAATGAATGGCTATCCTGCTGACTGACTGTGATGCTGGGATCACGATTCTCAAGTGTAAGAACATCGTCTACAGCAGTTGTCAATTGGAAGGAATATTCTGCCATTCCCTTCTCAAATTTGTAGCCCCATACAGAATATGTCGAATACTCACGGCTGGTGCTGCAATCACTGTCCCCAGAATCCATTGTAGCATCTCCATCATTATCTATCCCATCATTACATGAATCCTCACCCGGATCATTGGCAAAATGATTCCAATTGGTGTCGATGTGGAAATTACTCGGCAAAGTGAAATGAGGAGTATAGCCATAATCATCGGTGGTCACATTGTACAATTCATTGCCAATCGCATCTCTGACCAGAACATATGCATCTCCAACCTGATTTCCTTTGGCCATGGTTCTGAAACGAACCAACTCTCCACGCTGAACCTGAACACCCCAAGCTGAATTCTGGTTCTGAATGTGGACCTTGCTCAAATCAAAATTAGTGACATCAGCATATGTGAATGTGGTTGCATTGTCGATTACATCCATCGCCAATGGCATCCCTGCAGGCTTCCATTCAGCAGTCAATGGGACTTGTAGACATTCATTCTGCACATATGGGCATTCAGCGCCACTCCAACTCAACATCACAGGATACAACTCCCCGCCACTGGGGTTGGGAATGTGTTCGCTTTGTACTGCTACCCTTGATTCTGAAACATTGTAGATCTGGGTTGCATTTGTCCATGTATTTTCACGGAAATATGCAATCGATGCAGATTTAGTTCCATAATTATCGTCATAATCAGAGATTCGGGCACCAAATTCGCCAACCATGATGTCATTTCCTTGGGCATTCACGATTCCCCCGGTAATCCTCATTCCATCTCCTGCATTATCCAGCACCGTGTTATCGATGAAAGTGCCACTTGACATGAATACATGGATTGCCGGACAATTGAACTCTCCACCATATATGACTGTCCCACTACAATCGGTTCCAGTGTTATTGCGGATGATGTTATTGGCGAAATATATCCTAGCTTTGGTTGGAGCAGGAACATTCCATCCTTGATCCATGTGGTGGTACTCTCCTATCAAAATCGTCTCTTTTGCTGCACCTTCAAACGAATTGTTCTCAGCAATCACATCAGATTCACCATATATCCACAAGCCATTCCAACCAGTGATTGGACCAATGACATTTCTGTGTGCCTCAACATAAGAATCTCGAATTCCCATCCCTGAACCTTCTGAAGCACCCGACATAGTGTTGTCATTGGCTATGACAATGGCATCATCATATGCTGTCAAAGGAGCTCCTTCTTCAGTGATTATCGAATTATTATGGACCCTGAGAGTGTGAGAAATATCACCGGTGGTCTTGTGGCCATTGGTATCAATACCATTACACTTGACATTGATCTGTGAATTGGTCAACTGACCAGAGGTATCCTTGAGAAAGAGACCATATGAATTCTGAGTGATGCTAAGTGTATTCATGTCGATATAACTATTATCAGCCGTTATCAATGAGCGACCTCCACCGTTATTTCCACAGTCGGCAGCCTGATCCCCCGTGAAAGCAGAATTCTCAATAACGAAGGTGGATAGAATACCGGTCCCCGCGTCAAAAGCACGTACTGCTGCAGCATCCCATTCCTGCTCATCGTTTCCAATAACAAAGGTGGAATCACTCAGATGCGGCGCTGCAAGATTGAATGCAACGATACTGGAGGTATTGATGTTAGAAAAGGTAAGATGATCAGCAGAAAATGCCGCACCATCGAATATCATCGCACCATATGCAGTGTAACTGCGAGAGGGAATCTCCACAGGCATACCATAAGCACCATCGATGGTGACATGCGAAAGTGAAGTCAATGCCTGATCTATGGTTGACTCAAACAAAATGGCCTCGTCGCAGTTCAAATCGGAATTAAGTTGGCCATTGGCTGGATCATAACAATTTCCGGTACCATTGGGTACTGGTGTAGCAGTAGGCCAGATGAAACGCACAGGACTTCCAGTACCAGCCTGAGTTGCCCCACAGGATGCATCACCTGCACACATTGAGCCTTTTACTATAATGTGAGAACCAACAGGGACATTGATGGTGGTGCCAGCATTGATGACCAAGTGGGCACCTTCAGCAACTTCAACATTTCCAGTCAACGTATGTGAACCAGACCAAGTCTCAGTTCCAGTCAATGTACCACTTGTGGTCTGGTTGGTACCTCCTGCTTCAACCTCGGGAGCCAGGGGTATCAGAGCCAACCATGAAGTCATCAAAAGCATCATGGTCAGGACAAGGCTATTGCGAATCTCGATACGTGTCATATTCTTCCTCAATCCTTTGGCGATTGCATTAGGATAAAAGACATACGGAACAGAGTGCAATTGAAAAGTATCAATTATTGGAAATGGTGTAGTTATTGATCCTTGGGCTCTGTTAGATGAAATTAAACAAATAGAAAAATTGGGAATAAAAGTTACCAATAAAAATTTATACATAGCAGAAAATGCAACGTTAATTTT
>JASMHR010000098.1 GCA_030750665.1 Candidatus Poseidoniaceae archaeon | reverse complement strand
CAAATCACGGGCATTTTCCCTACTGCATCGACTTTCGGGGTAAATGGCGTGGTCAGCGACCTATCTATGCTCAATGCACTGACTGGAGGTTCAGCGAGTACTACGCACATCATCATTGCAGATCCTTTCACTTCCGTTGTGATGACTTTGGTAGCGACTTTTCTATGAGGTGTTGAAATGAGCAAGAAAAGAGCCATGGAATTATGGGATGATGAGGATGGTTTCGTCATAACTGCCGATGGTCAGGTGATAACAGATGTTGATGAGATCATGGAGATTGAGAAAGACCAAGAAATCACAGAGGACGAATATCAGGCATCACAACTCGCTGCAGCAAGGCTGCTCAATCTAGGTAAGGCGATAACCCCAGTCAGAGTCTTTGCTGCTTCAGCGATAATTGTCCTTCTTCTCAGCTCAATCTTTGCCACTTGGTATTGGGTTATTCCGAGAGATTCAGTTGATATCGATTCAAAGTATTTCCAAAGAGGCGGAGGTCACGTGGTTCTGGTGGAAATGCATAACCTTGGGACAAGAACCATTCGCGATATAACTGTCGTTGTATTGTTTGAGGATTCAGAAGGCTACACATTGGCTGAAACATCTTGGCACAAGGGTGAGATGCCGGCGCATAGCAGTTATTCGGGCGATGATCTCGAATTATTGGTACGTGGATATTCGGTATGGGCAGAATACAACATAGTCCTCAGTGTATCATGGCAGGATGATTCAGGTAGGCACCATAGTGAGACATTCACACATACCGTGGGTGAATGGACATCCGAGCGTTTCACTGACGAAGCGGGCCGTAATTGGATATTGTTCTGATTGGATATTCACTTGCGCGCCGCCTACGGCGGCGTAACGAATAGGGAATGGGTTCAAGTCCGTTCGGTTTCCCGACAGAGTTTGGTGACACCATTGCGAGTTGGCCGTCCATTACTTCTGGTGTCGGTCATGTTATTGGCCAGTATCTCTCCATTACTGTCCCATTCCGAGCAGAAAAGAGTGGTTGATGAAGACCAGATGAGCGGACCAGAAGTTGAGAAATACCGCTTTTCAATCGACGAAAACCGTATTTTTGACCTGCGGCCAAGCGATGTGGTCTATGTGGATGAACAGATGGATAAACGGGAAGAGATGGCTAATTCCAGACTGGGAATTTACGATGCATATGGATTATCATTGTCGGTATCATTGCCCGAATGGTCAATGGAGCCACGTTCGGATTTGATGATGGCCATCATTGATTCTGATTTCGCTCTAGAGGATTCCAGGGCTTCTCTAGTAGATATTCAAGGTCTAGTGGTAAGAGAATACATCTCACCCAGTGGTTTCATTCTCCAAGGTCCAAGTAAGGCGTTGAGTCAGGCATTGGAGTCCCCAACTGTCCTTGCAATTCACGAAGTTCCAATCGCCATGGTGGTCGATGACAGCATTCTATTCAATTCCTCGTTCGAGCAGGTTGAAGTGCGTATTGAGTCATGGAGACATGATGCTGAGGAACGCATTGATTCAGACTTCATATTGTCAGACAGTAGTGGTCATCGATTATCCGGAGACATTGAGGCAGCAGCAAGAATCGGCCTTGAAGAAGCATGGTTACATGCAGAGGGCCGATGGCAAGGGTTGCTGAACGAGGTTTCCCTTCCTGTCATGGCAGCGGATCCAGCGGTGGGGTGGATAAGAGAACCGCCTGTGTTTGGGATTTACAATGACCAATCTCGTTCTCACATGAAGAGCAGTACGATGTCGACATATTTCACTACAGACCTGGATGGTTCGGGAGAAATCATTGGGGTCGCAGATACCGGAATCGACCATGATCATGGTGACTTCGGTAGTCGGATTATTCAGAAGGTCGACATGGTAGGCGATGGTTCAACCGCTGACACGGATAGTGGGCATGGTACTCACGTTGCTTGTACGATACTCGGAGATGGAACCAGAGGTGGATATTCAGGAGTTACTCCGGCAGCGGAGTTGTATTTTCAGGCAATGGAACATGACCCATCAGGGAATATGTATTCTGCAAGCATCAATACATTGATGAATTCTGCTTACAACAATGGTGCGAGGACGCATTCAAACTCATGGGGTTCACAATCATCGAATGATTTTGGAAGATACACCACCGATTCAGAAGATGTTGATGATCGAGCCAATTACTACGATCGTTACTACAATGGTAGAGAGGGCCTGACTATTCTCTATGCCAATGGCAATGATGGTCCGCAATCAGGTACTGTAGGTGCTCCTGCAACTGCAAAGAATGCGATTTCAGTGGGAATGCATCAAGCACGATACAGCGGTGCTCCAGATAC
Source organism: Candidatus Poseidoniaceae archaeon (assembly GCA_030750665.1). Taxonomy (GTDB): domain Archaea; phylum Thermoplasmatota; class Poseidoniia; order Poseidoniales; family Poseidoniaceae; genus UBA226. The sequence goes on along the minus strand of JASMHR010000098.1, from coordinate 3,079 downwards.
GATAATGGGTGGTTCGAGCAGGGGGCCAACCGATGATGGAAGAATCAAGCCGGACATCATGGCTCCAGGAGGATATGTTCGTTCATGTAAAGCCCAAGAAGCACAGGATACCTCGGGCAGCACTTGGTCAAACCAATGGTATATGGAGTACACTGGAACTTCCATGGCTACTCCAAATGCAGCAGGTGCAGCAGCCATGGTGAGGGAATATCTGACCGAGATTTCACAAAGACAAGAACCTCAAGGAGCGTTGGTCAAGGCATTGTTGGTTCTTGGTGCTGAGGACATGGGAACCAGAGATATTCCGAATAACGATGAGGGATGGGGTAGAGTCAACCTTCGTAACACACTTGCTCCAAATGCTGGGCGTGGGATATGGGTGGATGACCGCAGCGTTGTTTCCAATACTGGATCAGTCAAGTCTTATTCTTTCAATGTCACTTCAGCCAATGTCGCTTTCAAAACCAGTTTGGTCTGGTCTGATGAACGAGGCTCAAGATTCAGTAATGGTGCACAATTGGTGAATGACCTCAATCTTGAGGTAGAAGCACCCGATGGAACCATCTATCGTGGAAATGATTTCTTCAATGGACGAAGTACCACTGGTGGGAGTTGGGATGACCTCAACAATGTAGAGGTGGTTCTGATAGATCAGGCCGCTTCTGGAATCTGGACAGTTCGTGTTCGAGATGGTAACCATGGGGGTTCCACTTCCCAACCTTATGCATTGGCAGTCTCCGGGGTTGGAGTAAACGATCTGCGCCCAGATGCATCTCCGGTAGCTGGATCTATACTCAGTGATATCGCTATTCCTCAGATTGGTGACGAGGTGACTATTTTTGCAGGGGTACAGAATTTCGGGAATGTCAAGTTCGATGACCTCCAGGTTTCAGCATTCGCTGATTCAGTCCTTCTCGATACCTATGTCGTGGACCTTGGGCCTGGTGAGGGACGTACCCTTTCTTGGCAATGGATTCCAGATCAAGATGGTGAGAGGACGATTGCCATCGAGGTGGACCCGAACGATGCCATTGAGGAGATTGAGGAGAACAATAATCGTATTACAGGAATCATCGAGGTCACCGCACCGGGCGTCAAAGTAACATCAACAGAACCAACTGTTACGGTATCTGAACCGGAGGCGAGTATTGCATCATGGCAGGTTGAACTGACCAATACAGCCTTGCTTCCAACCAATGCCAGCCTCGACCATGGCTCTGTATATCGTCAATCTTCCAATCAGCAATTCAGCGATTGGTTCATTGGAACCAGCGGCGCTAATTTTTCACTGGAAGGAAAAGATTCTGCCATCATCAATATCACCTTGGTACACCCCTCTCCTCCGGAGCCGGGGACATACGTGCTGCCATTGATTGGAATCGATATTGACAATGAGATATCATACCCATTCAATCTCTATCTTGAAGTTCTTGAGATACCTGACCTTCGATTCTCGATGCTGTCTTCCAGTGTACTGGTCTCTCCAGAGGAGCCTACATTATTTGATTTGGAAGTACATAATGATGGAAATTCGGATCAAGGATGGAATCTTTACCTTGAATCTCCATCGGGATGGCAGTCCGGATTCGATGATCTCGGCTCAAGACCGGGTGCCCCCTCGGGCTCTACAGGTGCTATCGCAGAAGGCTCCAGTCGAGTGGTAGGGATCACCATTTATCCTCCACAAGTGATGGTTGCGGCAGGTTCACAGATTCAGATAGATATTCTAGCGATATCTCAGACCAACAGCAGCAAGACCTGGGAATTGAGTGTTGATTTGGTAGTAGAGGCATTGGAGAATGCTTCTGTGGAACTTGAGAGCACTTACGGGATTCTACGCCCTGATTCCACTGTGAATCTACAATTCACGGTATTCAATACTGGAAATGTTGACCTTGATCTTTATCCAACGGCAGATCTACCCGGTGGATGGAGTGTCACTTCAGCAATGCAGAGTATGGATGTGGATGTTGGAGATTCAGTCAATTGGTTGGTTTCTCTTGAAGGAAATGGCCAAGCCGTGGGCGGTGAATTCAATCTTCATCTCACCGGTGTAGAGAATAGATTCTCTTGGTTGGGTTCTCTAGAAGTCAAGGCAGTGGCTGACCCAACAGTAGTGTTTGCATTCATCGAGATAGGTGGAGCCCAGTGGGAGCATCCATTGGGACCAGGTTCTCATCCAGTCGCCACTCCATTGAATGTCACTTGGCTCATCACCAATAATGGAGATGGGGAGTGGGAGCCGAGTGCCAGTCTGAATGTGGATAATGGAGTCATGGCCGACTGTAGCGACCCCGGGATTATCGGTGCAGGAGATTTCGGTACAGTGACCTGCACCCTCATTCTTCCTTCGACACAACTGCCAGGTAGCCAGCCAAAGGCGACATTGGAGTTGAGCGACGATGGTATCACGCGCGAAAACATCATTTCTCTATACGTGGAAGAAATCAAGGCTGTTTCATGGACCGATGTTAAGACTCCAGTTCTTCAGACCGGTGAGCAGACCACTATTGAGATAAGGATTCGCAATGATGGGAATGTGGCACTCAGTCATCGAGTTGTCGTTAATGACCAGCCATCTGGGTGGACTGTCTCCATCGATGGTTCTGGGCTGGTTCAGATAGAGCCGGGTCAAGAACAGACCATACGATTTTCAATAACTGCGGATTCTGCAGGTAGCGACAATATCGCTCTCAGCCTCAGCGATGCCTCAGGAGTTTCAGGTGTACAACATACCGTGGTATTGACCGCTGAAGGGCAGAGTGCTTCTGAACAAGCAGGAAGCGGTTCTGGAGTATTGATTTGGAGCAGCTTCGTGGTCATCATCATTGGGATTGGAGCAATAATTGGCATTATTGCTTCACGCAAGCGGCCGAAGGGCACAGAAGCACCTCCTAATCTTGCATTTGCAACCGCTCCTGTTCAAATGGTTCCAGCAGTGGCTCCTCAGGTTTCATCGGCACCTGCGGCTGCCCCTCCGGTGGAGGCGTTCACCCAGCAGCCAGTCGCCAATTCAGCCGCAGTCGCAATACAATGCTGGTCTTGTATGAAACCAATCGAGTCTGAATCTTGTCTTGCA
>JASMHR010000097.1 GCA_030750665.1 Candidatus Poseidoniaceae archaeon | reverse complement strand
CCTGACATTTGTGAACCGGCATCATCTCCTGCACCATCTCGGACGGTTATTCTGCCATCGCACATACCATACCCTAAGAAGGCTCCAACGCCTCTTTCCACAGAGAGATTTCCTCCGTTGTTCCAGGCTCCAAAAAGTTCGCCTGCAGTGCCTTCCAAAGTGAAGTTTCCACCGGTTGAGAATGCGGCCACGCAATCATTCAGAGCGCCCAACATCCGTAGCCTAGCACCTTCAGGAAGACCGGGTGCGACACCCATCTCTCCCTGTTTGGGATTTGGCTCTCCGTTTCGGCTCCATCCTACTTTCATTCCTTGGTCCAATTGCAGGGCACGCTCGACTAGACGCGCTAGGTCTCGGTTCAATTGGAGGCTGCGAACCACATCCTCTCGCATCTCGGCCATCGTACTTGCCAATACCTTGCGGTCTTCAATCTGTCCACGCATAACTCATCTTGAATGGCGTAATGCCACCTTTGACTTGATAGCGGGGCGTCGTAATGTTCATGGGTGGGCCGCAGAAGCAGTTGAATGAGTGGTGAGTGTTATGGTCACACGAGTTGGGATAAATGGTTTTGGAACCATCGGCAAGAGAGTTGCAGATGCTGTTGCAGCACAATCTGATATGGAAGTGGTTGGGGTTACCAAGACTGGCCCCTCGTTCGGATGTGATCTTGCAGTCAGAAAGGGGTATCCTTTGTATTGCACCTTTGATGATTTGAGTAAAATTGCAGCCTTTTCTGAAAGTGGATATCAGTGCAATGGTGGCTTGTCTGATCTATTGAGTTCTTGTGATATCATCATCGACTGTTCACCAGGAAAAGTAGGTGCCGAGAATCTTGCCAAGTACAAGGCCGCCGGAGTGAAGTCGATATTTCAGGGTGGGGAGAAGCATGCCTTGACAGGGATGTCATATACCTCCAGTGCCAATCATTTTGAGAATCTTGGTGTTGACTGCACAAGAGTCGTCTCTTGCAATACTACTGGATTGTCCAGAACTCTGGTTCCACTGCAGGAACATTGTTTGGAATTGGGAGGAATCGAAGTCAATTGTGTCATGATCAGAAGGGCTGCAGACCCTGGAGATTCTTCAAAGGGCCCCATCAATGCCATCAAACCAGTTCTCAAGGTTCCTAGCCATCATGGGCCTGATCTCATGACAGTTTCACCTGAAATCGCAATCACCAGCCTTGCAGTTGCAGTTCCTACCACCATCATGCACGTTCATGCGATAACTGTCAATCTCCCGTCTGGGCATGGTCTTGACACTGAGAAAGTGATTGCTATGTGGAATTCTACTGCCCGTGTCCTAATCATGAATGGTGCTGATACACGTATCACCACGACTGCGGAAGTCATGGAATTGGCCAGAGATATTGGCCGGACATGGGGGGACCTTCACGAGATATTCGTTTGGGAAGATGGAGTGAGCCTACAGTCTGACACCTTGTATTACTTCCAAGCCATACACCAAGAGAGCGATGTGATACCTGAGAATGTAGATGCGATAAGAGCATTGATGGGCAGTGAAGCAGATTGGCGGACCAGTGTTGATAGAACTGATGCTGCAATTGCTGAATTCAACGGCCTCTCCTGAGCCATTATTGTTGAGCCTTAGGCTCAAATCTCCGATTTCATCATAAGTGTTCCAATGCCGCCAACGATTAGCGGTGTTCATGGGTCTTGGTATTCGTTCATGTGTTGTCCTACTACTCATGCTGCTGAGTACTTGTGTTTCGCCATCTCTTTCAGCTCAATCGGTTGATGTGGACGAGGTGCAAGACGATGTTGGGTGGCAGCGAATGTCACCAACTGAGATGATTTCAGTAGACCTTAAGGAATCTACAGGCTCATTGCATACTACTCTGGGTTCATTTGACCCTGTTCTTGATTCAGCACCATCTTCACTTGTTTCATCGCATGCTTCAGATTCAGTTTTCATCATCCAGTTACACAGTTCTGATGCCATGGTCCTTGCAAGCCTCGCTGACAAGTATTCATTGAAGATATTGGATCATCTGCCAGATGAAGGATGGGTAATAAGAATCTCTTCTGATGATAGTGTATCTCTTCTTGAACAGGAGCCTGAAGTTCGTTGGGTTGGTCCACTTCAATCCGCCTGGAAGATGAGTGAATCCCTGCATCACCGATTCCTCCAACCTTCTGCCCTCATTGATATCGCTGTTGTGCTTACCCCTGATCTGAAACAGTCTTCAGAGATGCAAATGAGTGCTCAATTCTTGACTCTTGGTGCTGATAGGACGTGGTGCGGAAGTGGTCAATGCGAACTTTGGGGCCTTTCTTGGGATGCCGGATACATCGAGACTCTGGCGACTGATGACAGAATTCTTCATTTGAGTATTTTGAATCCCTCACAAGTATTGAATTCCTATGCTGCAGAAACGATAGGATATGATGAAGCATCCCTCATGGCGAATGGTCTTGATGGGACTGGTGAAGTGATTGGAATCTCTGATACTGGCATTGATTCTACCCATCCTGATTTGACACAGAACATACTGTCCATCAAGACGAATTATGGTCTTGATTCATCTGCCTTGGATACTAATGGCGGGCATGGAACCCACGTTGTTGGAAGTGTGATTGGAAGTGGCGCTGGGGATTCGGAAGCAACAGGCCTTGCACCCGGAGCATTGCTTCATTTCCAAGCCTTGGAACATGATAACAGCGGGTACTTTGGCCGTCAGGGTTCATTGTATGACCTGTTGCGAGATTTCTATGTCGCTGGTGCAAGGACTGGCTCCAACAGTTGGGGTGCCCCAGGTGCTCAGGGCCAGTACACCAGTGATGCGAGGAGTATCGATACCTTTGTCGATGATCATGATGATTTCACTGTACTTTTCGCTGCTGGTGAATCTTCATCTGGTATCGCTTCCCCCTCAACTGCCAAGAATGTCCTCTCAATCGGTGCATCCACCAGCAATCGTACAGGCTCATTACCTGCTGGCTCAGTATGGTCATCCAGTGCGACTGGATTTTCTGCTGATGGTCGAATCAAACCCGATCTAGTAGCGCCAGGCGTGGAAATCTGCAGCACCATGTCTGAAGATGCGTTGAATCCAATCGGCGTTCCATGTGCCAGTGGCACACATGCCAATGGCGAAGCCTTGTATGGCCAATCCAATGGTAGTAGTCATTCCACTGCAGTTGCAGCGGCATCAGTTCTGCTGACCAGGGAGTTCTTGCGAAGTGAGGCCATGGTCAACGCACCAACAGCAGATCTTGTTCGTGCTACTTTGATCAATGGAGCAGAAGACCTTGGTGCTGCTGACATACCCAATGCGCAGGAAGGGTGGGGGCAGATTGACTTGATGGGGAGCATGTACCCCATGGATGGAACCACAGCCTTGAATACATTCTACGATGCAAATATCTCATTACGACCTGGGTTCGGATTCATCTATGGCTTCGACCTCGATGTGTCTCATGGGGTTTCAATCACGCTTGTCTGGACAGATAGGGAGGGGTCTTCCTCTGCCGCTCAATCTGCCTCTCGTTTGGTGAACGATCTAGATTTGATATTGACTGCACCCGATGGGACAACTTGGTTGGGAAATGACTTCGCAAATGGAGTGTCAATAACCAATGGTGCTTCTGATAGTATCAATGTGGTAGAGAGAATTGAATTGCCTCCGGGAACCAGTTCGCAATCCGGTTCATGGAGTATTCAGGTCGCTCATCGCGGAGGATTGGAGCAGAGTTTTGCCATCGTTGTGGCCGCTGATGGAGTCCATGATCCGGCAACCGATCTTGCAGTATTCTCAAACAGTATCAGTCCCAGCAGTACTGATCCATTGGTCAATGAATTACTTTCGATAACCACTGCTTGGATAAATCAGGCCCCTCTGGCGGCTTCCTCATACAAGGTCAAACTTGAGGATCTCACTTCTGGAGATGTCTTGTCTGAGATAACAAAACAAGGAACACTTGGTGGTGAGGTTGTTTCCTCGTCTATCTATCACACATTCACCACCACAGGTAGTCACTTGTTGAGGCTGACCTTGGATGTTGATGATGATGTTGCTGAGATCAATGATGAGAACACAGGTTTCAACAATAATGTCAAGGAATTCACGGTCAATGTCACTGCCTTGGGGGTCAGATTGATTCCGCTGTTCGAAGATGGTAGTGAACCAACCACGACTGAACAGACTGCAGTTGCTTTGACGCGTGTCCTTGATGCTAGGAATTCCTCTTCGGTTCGATTCGATGTGATTCTGAGGCATGAGGGTACTGCTACCGAGATGGTGACATTGTCTGCGGGCAGTATCAGGATGTTGGACCCAGACAATATGGCATCGCTGAGTTCCTCGCCCGATATTTGGAGTAAGAGTTTGAATGTGAGCAGTCCATTGGAATTGGCTCCAGCAGGAAGTGAGGGTGATGAGCAAGCATTCAGTCTTGATCTGGTGGATACTGATGCTGATCCTGATGCCGATATTCCGAGGTATGCATATGCTGGAACATTCGTCATCGACATCGAAGCAAGATATCAGATGCAACCTTTGGTAAGACACAAGATACGATTGACCGTTCAAGTCGAGGAGGTCGATGACGTCGAGGTGGCGGTTGCAGGCACCATCGGCCTTGCGGCGCAACCCGGACAAGTTGCAGATTTCTCGGTCTCTGTAAGAAATATGGGCAATACTCCGGCCACCTACAAAGTGGAATGTGTCAGCGATAACCGCTGGCAGATAGAACTTGGTGATGGAACCTCCTCAAGTCAGGTGTTTGAGCCCTTGGGCTTGTTGGAGTACTTGCCGATGCAGGTTCGAATCCGAGTACCGGTTGCCGCCTTCGGACAACCTGCTGCGGGTTCCAATGACTCAGTCGATTGCTGGGTGACCAGCATGAGTGATGAATCATTGAACTATTCATTAACGGTAGAAATTGAAGTTTCTGCATTGAATTCATTCGATGTATTGATGTTCAATCCTTCTGGAGATGAAGTTGGTGCAGCAGCATTAGCACCGGAGGTTTCAGTGGATGCAGGAGTGCAGTATAACCATACTTTGGAGATTGAGAATGTTGGAAATACTGAATTGGAACTGATTGTCTCAATCCAGACAACATCCACAAATTGGCCTGTATTCTTATTCCATGGTGATGAGAGTAATACCAATCAATTGGAAGTTGTATTGAGTGCAGGTTCCAATACCACGGTGTTGGCTTGTGTACCCAGAACCACTTGGTTATCAGTTTCTCCAGCGGCGCGCCGATCTTTGACGTCCACACGTTTTTCCCCGTTGCCGCGTCCAGGCAATAAAGTACTTCCGGGGTTTTGCAGTAGACGCGGTCGCCGTCAGCAGCCAGGGTTTGAGGGAAGATAAGGTTCATCTCTTTATCGTTACGCTCCCATAGCAGGGAACTGGTCTTGATATCGAAAACTTTGACACTGGTTTTTACCGGCTGATAATAAAAAGGCTTTATTTTCGG
>JASMHR010000096.1 GCA_030750665.1 Candidatus Poseidoniaceae archaeon | reverse complement strand
TGGAGCGGAAGCATACTGGGGAGGAGATACAAGCAGCAGCAGTCTCAATATTTCCGGAGCATCATTCCTACAGGTTGAATATGCTGGAATCAGCAATGGTGAGGGTGTGAATGTGAAAGGAGCCAGAGCATTCCTTGAATTCCTGATGGATGATGAGTTACAGGCGACCATACCAGATACCAATGTCATGTATCCGGCTTCAAACAATCACGACCTGCCAGCAGGACCCTACCTTGAGCACACTGCAGTACCCGATTCAGACGCTGATATCAGTATGGAAAGAATCGCTGATGAGATGGATGATTGGCTGGATACATGGGATTCAGTCATGGCTTGAGGCTGAACCATGGTTGAACTCAAACGAATGTGGGAAGGAATCCCTGCAGTGGTTCTCATCCTCGTCATGGTGATTCCTTTTCTTCTTGCTTGGAACCGACTTGATGAGGTCGCTGAACTAGGACTCCTCGATTCAATTCTAGACCTTGATTCGCGAAGACAGACAAAGGAAGCGGTCTCATTCTCATTGCTCATCGGCCTGATTTCTTCAATCGCCACAGCCATCATTGGCGTTCCATTGGCCTTCATGTTAGGGCGTTGGAAATGGCCCGGACACAGGCTGCTCAAGGTCCTCAGCACCTTGCCCTTCATCGTCCCAAGCATTGTTGCAGCGATGGGATTCATCGAATTGACCAGACCGAATGGTTTACTGCATTCAGCAACAGGTTTAGATCTGCTCAAAGAGAGTGGAATGATTGGAAGGTTGAGTGAATCACTCGGTTTCGAACATGGTGGCTGGCTATTGGCCATACTGATGGCTCATGTCTGGTTCAACATCGCCTTGTTCACACGATTAGTGGAACCAGTGATTACCCGACTTGATGAGAATCTGGTTGAACAAGTCCGACTCCTTCCATGTGGTAGGAATGCGGCAGGACGTATTCGTGTTCTGTGGTTCCCCTTGTTGTGGGTGCACATCGCTTCAGCCATGGTACTGACATTCGTCTTCTGTGCCACATCATTCGCCATCATCCTACACCTAGGTGGTTTCGAATATTACACGATGGAAAGAGCGATGGCCGAACTGGGTGGCTCAGCAGGAATCTGTGCTCAAGGTGCCAGTTCTTGCTATGGAGCCACAGCGAGCGAAGTTGTACTGGCATTGTCATCCATTCAATTACTGATTATTCTGTCAGCACTTTGGATACAATCGGCTTTGGGAAGAAGATGCGATGAAACATGGCCATTGGCCACCGATGCTGCAAGGCCACCTCCACCATCTCCCACGACGTTGAGAAACTCAATTCCTTGGCTGGTGATGGCGGGAATCATGCTATTCATCACCACACCTATGTTCAGTATCTTCAATGCCAGCCTGAAGGTACGTGGTTCCTTCTCCACCGAAGCATGGAGCCTTGCATTCAGTAACCATTCATTGATTGGAGGTATGTCATTATGGGAACACCTCCAGAATTCGATGTTCTATGCAATACTCTGTGCTGCATTGGTAATTCCCTTCGCACTGCTGGTCTGTGAAGTCTGTCATGCTGCTGAAAAAAGAGCCCGTACTGATTTAGGAAACCGACGCCGGCATCTGCTATGGGCCTCATTCAACGAAAACCTCGCCCTTGCACCACTGGCTCTCTCAAGTGTCATGATAGGCTATGGCGTACTCATTGGGGTGATGAGTCTGGATTCCACGTTGATACACTCTTGGTGGCTCCCGCTGATGGGGCATTGTATGGTTGCACTTCCATTCGCTGTGCGCAGTATTCTTCAGCCCTTGCGTAGCCTTGACCCGCATCATGAAGAGATGGCTGCTACTCTAGGGCTGCAGCCTTTCACTCGTTGGTGGCGAATCAGAATGCGCCTTCTCAGGGCACCTCTGATAATTGCAACATCACTTGTCCTTGCCATCTCACTTGGAGAATTCGGGGCCAGTTGGGTGGTTCTTAGAGCCAGTGAGAATGCCACCCTGCCAATGTTCATCGATGCAGCAATCAGCAAACCATTCGACCAACTGGCCAGACCATCAGCCATGGTCGCTGCCACAATACTGCTACTGTTCTGCAGCATCCTACATCTTGCTGTGGAAAGGTTCAGGGCTCCTGACCAAACGGGGGGGATTTGATGCCACCACCCGCATTGGAAGTTCGCAGACTGATGGTCTCATTCGGTGATGTGAAAATACTGTGTTGCCTTGATCTAAAGGTAGAGAAAGGCGAGATAGTTACACTCGTGGGGCGGAATGGCACGGGTAAAACGACATTGCTCAGAGCAATCTGTGGGCTTCAGGAAATCGACTCAGGTGAAATACTGGTCAACGGTGATGAAGTCACTGACATTTTGACATCAAGGCGGGGTATCGGGATGATATTTCAACAACCTCTACTGATGCCACAACTGGACGTTGGAGGCAATCTTGCACTCGGAATATCACGTGAGGTTCCCCGTTCTAAAGTCAAAGGTATCATCAAGAATGCACTTTCGGATCTCAGACTCGAAGGATATGAACGCAGACGAGTTGATTCACTTTCAGGCGGTGAATCACAAAGGATAGCAGTGATGAGGGCGATGTTGGCAGAACCTGTGTTCATGCTGATGGATGAGCCTTTGGTGAGTCAGGACAGATGGGCTAGAGAAAGGTTCGGCATTGATATCAGAACCTTGTTGAAGAAACGAGGTATAGCCGCCCTACTGGTCACCCACGATGAAGAGGAAGCAATGAGGATTTCAGACCGTGTAGTGAAAATCGATTCAATACAGGAAAGGGAGGAGGAATAATGAGCAGCAAACAGCTTGCAAAGTTCCTGAAACCTTGGTCGGTCTGGTCGAGGCCTTGGCGAAAGAGAGAACAGATGGGAGGCAGATATCTTCAGTTCTGGATTATCATCATGGCCATACTATTCCTCGCAATCCCATATGTTCTGACCAATCGACTGGCGGATTGGATGGACGTTTCAAGATTTGACCCCGCTACTTCCCTTGACAATGCTATTCCTTTCATCGCTTGGACATTCATTCCCTATCTGACCCTGTACCTCTACTATCCGGCTGCCATTCTGTTGTCTCCCAGAGATGATACTGGCCGCAAACAATTGTTGATTCTCCATCAAATTCTGTTCGTTGTAGCTTGGATTATTTATGCCATCTTCATACTGTTTCCTTCACGAATCCATATTCGCGAACAAGTTCCCGCTGAATTGCGCGATGGAGAGGGGTTCTGGGGATTCTTCTACGGAGACCTGATGTTCCAGATCGATATGCCATGGAATGCCTGGCCCAGCCTGCATATCGTACAGAGTCTCATTCTTCTGCTCAGCATCCAATACTGGATGAACAAGCGTGGAAAGTACTCAAGGGCCATGAAAATTGCATGGGTCTGCTGGCTGGCTCTTGCAATCTCGATAACCACCACCAAGCAACATTTCGTCTTCGACCTATGGACCGGCCTAGCCGTAGCACTGCTCAGTTGGTATTTCCTGATCAAACCGGCATTCATCTGGGCCGAAGGCGAGGAAGCAGAGGAACACTGTGCAGATTGGGATGAAATATCAGAACTGCAGGCCAGCGGCTGAGAGATAATAGAGAAGCCCGATTCCAGCAAATGTCATCATCCAAGCACCAACCATCTTGATCATTCCAGTCGCTCTTCTCAGGAAATCAATGAACATGGTTCTACCTAGGCCGACCAACATAGTGACTGCAGTCATCAGAAGCAGGACTGAAAGCATCAAACCTGCTAATCCGGCCATGGTGGCGCCATCACCAGCAACCGTGGTATAAGCAACGAATGGAAGAACCGCAGCAGCAGTACAGTCGATAGAAGCAGCAGCATATCCTATTCCATAGAGATACATGTTGCGCTTTGGAGTGAACTTCTCATCTGCCTCAGTCGTCGACCAACGGTCGACAAATCTTTGAACGAAACTCATCAACTTGGCAGTCCCACCCATCAGCATGAACATCCCCAAGATAGCCAGAAGAAAAGCGACGAAATAAGCGATATAGAGGAATACTGAAGCGAAATCAACAAATTTATTGAGCAGAACCACTGCACCTCCTAAGACGAGGAAAAAGGTCAACATCCCTGTTCCAGCAAGCAATCCAATAGTCAGACTGGTCGGCATTTTCCCCTTCAATTTGCCAGACTCACGCATCTCTTCCTCGCGCAATCCGAGGTTGAGATAATAAGAGATGTATGAAGGTAGAACTGGAAAGGCACAGGGTGAGAAATAGACCAATACACCAACGAACAGACCCAACATGAAAACAGGACCCATTCCGACCTGAAAGGCCTCAATTCCGAATCTATCATCTGAAGCATCTCCCTTAATCGCCTTCACCACTTTAGCGTCGAAATCGCTCCAATCCTTGGCCGAAGAACCCCCCACCTCCTTGGCGACAGGGAAGCCCTCGTGGTCAATGACGTACACCACTGGTGGTGCTGCAACCGAGTAATGCTTCATCAGGTCATCTCGTTCACCCTCAAGGGACCCGTTCTCATCGAGAAGGGCCGCATCTGCAGCACCAGTTGCAAGATTCCAAGGTGTGTAGTGGCAAGTGCTGGCCTCATCTTCTGTATCGTTATCACCGAAACATCCCTCAAGATCATCTATGGTCTCGATGTATGTGCCCTTGTAATACACGCCGATACTGATGACAACCACGTCGTAGCCATCCATCTCCTGCCAGTGTTCAAGTTCATCATCGATATGAAAAGTCACCCATTCACAACCGGTGCATGAAATCGCCATGAAGTCAACGATGACCACCTTGCCGCGATGGTCGGACAATCGAAAGACCCCTGATTCATTTGTGTAAATATCATCAACACCACTACGATTTGTAGTCTGGACGACGAAATCCACAGCCTCCTCGGCCTCATCGCTGGTCCCGAATCCCTTGTAGGCGGAATCAAAGATTGTCAAGGCTGACCAAGCGATGATGGAGAACAACACTATGCTGATACCAAAGGCCTGCCATGTCTGTTTCTGCCAGAAGACGAAGACATTGATGCCGAGTTTCTCCTGCAGACCCATGGAGGTCGGGGACCGGTGGGCGGTTTTCAACCCCTTCGACAGAACTCAAGCCAATGTCGTCATGGTTAAACCGAAAATACTGGTCGAAGCAGATACCGGACTCGTGGTCTAGGGGTTTTGACGTCGCCTTCACATGGCGAAGATCGCCAGTTCAAATCTGGCCGAGTCCATTTCGCGGCATTACAAGGCCAGTTTGAACCGATGCGAGTGTAAAACCCAGCAGTATTTACTCGCTTCAAGGTTCAAATCTGGCCGAGTCCACTACATGAGACGAGCGGACATATCGGGGTCCACGCACCCTGACGAGTGGACATGGGAGGATTCTGGTTCTGGAATCTCCCTCCCCTTAAGTAGAGAATGGAATGAACTGAAGTCAATGCCACTGAAGGCCCGAACCAAGAACAGACGTGCGGA
>JASMHR010000095.1 GCA_030750665.1 Candidatus Poseidoniaceae archaeon | reverse complement strand
TCATTCCATCTCCTGCAGCGGATTGGTAGAGGTCTCCCACTTGGGCCATTGCATGGTTTCCGGTGGCATGATGCGCTTCGTCGAAAACAATCAGGTCAATGGTTGAGAGACTCAGGGTACCGCGTTGGGCATCATTCCGGATGATCTGAGGAGTTGTCACGATGACTCTTGCATCAGCCATCATCTTCTCTCTCTTCTGCCAATCGTGACTGCCACTCACTCGAACGATTGCATCTTTGTCGATTGAAAGAACTCGTAGTAGGTCATTCAGATGTTGGTCTACAAGTGGGTTGGTAGGTGCCACAAGGATGGCTCTTCCTCCATCGTTCAATGCTTCAGCGATGGCCATCCATTCGATGGCGGTCTTGCCTTGTCCGGTAGGGAGCACAACGAGAGTTGGTTGTGAGAGACATTTGCGTAAAGCATCCAACTGATGGGCTCTTGCTTCGACTGTGGCAGTCATCAGATTCTGATGTTCTACCGTCGCCATCATGCCGCCCACTTGTTGAGGTGGAGGTCGAAGGTATGTCAATGATGATGTCAACAGGGAAGGTTGAAAGTGAAGGTCAAGAGCCCCCGAATACTGGCTCAGGCCCACGGTTCCGGACACTGTCTATACCGATGTACTGATAAAGGGAAGGAAGGTCCCGAAGCCGCTCAAAGGGTGAGCAGCCAGTCGCAACGGGCAATCCTCAGGACCCCGAAACCCGATCCACATTCGTGGGATGGGGCCGGCGACACGGCTGTTCCTTCGCTCTTTGGGCCGGTGCGGGCCCTGCTCTGCAGGTACCTGCAACGTTAACCCAGGAGGCAGAAAATATGGCCAAGAGACACCACCCCCGCCGTGGAAGCATGGCGTTCAGCCCTCGCAAGAGGGCGCAGCGTCACTTCGGCCGAGTCAAGTCCTGGCCCACCAGCGATTCAGATGAGATTCGTGTCCAAGGCTTCGCTGGCTGGAAGGCGGGAATGACCCACATCATGATGCGCGATACCAATCCAAAGTCAACCAGTGCAGGACAAGAGGTCCGAGTTCCGGTGACGGTGGTCGAGGTTCCAGCGATGATGGTTCTCGGTGTTCGAGGATACAGAATGACTCCCTACGGAAAGCAGACCGCTGGAGAGGCATGGTTGGAGAGCGGCGCTCTCATCGAGGCTTTCCCAGATATCTCTCGCAGGATTCCAAAACCAAAGGAGCACGAATCCGACAAGCACTTTGAGGCTCTGTCCGAGGAGGATTTGTCCGAAGTACGTCTAATCGTCGCTACGCAGCCGACCAAGGTATCCGGAACAACCAGCAAGACTCCAGAAGTCATGGAACTCGGATTATCTGGTGGTAGCATCGGAACTCAACTTGAGTGGGCCAGAGAACAACTCGGTGAGGAGATAGGCATTGACATGGTCTACGAAGAAGGCACATTCGTCGATGTTGTTGGAATCACCAAGGGATTTGGATTCCAAGGTGTCATTCGCCGATTCGGAGGAAAGTTGCTATCTCATAAGAACAGCAAGCGCCGACGTCAACATGGAAACCTTGGAGACAAGGGGACTGGATATGTCAGGAAGACATTGCGTCAAGCCGGACAGAAGGGTTTCCATCAGCGCACCGAATTCAACAAGAGTATTCTACGAATCTCTGAGCCAGAGGAGAATGAGATAACTCCTGCTGGTGGCTTCCTCAATTATGGAGAAGTTTCGAATCATTACATGTTGATCAAGGGAAGTCTGCCCGGTCCGGCCAAGCGTTTGGTTCGTCTGCGTGATGCAGTTCGAGCTGACAACAAGCCAAACTATCCGGTTGACATAACATACGTTAGTACTGCATCCAAACAGGGGGTCTGAAGTTGAAAGCATCAGTATTCCATATCACCAACGAAATCACGCAGGATCAGGTCGAAGCCGGCCGCTTGCAGGAAGTCTACGACATCAGTGTCGAGGCTGGAAAGAAGGTCAATCTTCCAAGTGCCTTTGAGTCTGATGTCCGTTCCGATGTCATTCGTAAGGCGGTTCGTGTTGCTCGTGCCAATCGTCGTCAGGCCTATGGTTCCAAGCAACAGAAGGGCAAGAAGCGCCCGATGCCTGGAATGCGCCATTCTGTCGAGTGGTGGGGCAAGGGCCGTGGTGTCTCTCGAATCATGAGGAAGACCGGACAGCGCACTGGTGCTCAGAACCCTCACACTCGCGGTGGTCGTCGTGCTCATGGACCTAAGGTCGAGAAGGATTGGAGTATGTCGATGAATACCACCGAGCGCCGTCTCGCAAGAGATAGTGCTCTAGCAGCAACCACGGACAGAGAGACCGTTTCTGGTCGTGGGCATAGATTCCATGAGGAGATTGACACTCTACCAATCATCATCGGTGATTACACCGAGGTACGTGATGAGGGTGAAGAGAGCATTGACATCGAGGTATTCAGCCTTGAGCACGCTACTCGCAAGTTGATTGCCATTCTTGAGAGCCTTGGTCTTGGAGATGACCTTGACAGGGCACGAAGAGGCCGCAAAGTCAGAGCGGGCAAAGGAAAGATGCGCGGTCGACGTCATCGAACTCCCAAGAGTGTCCTTGTTGTCGTTTCTCAGAAATCAGGTCTAGCAAAGGCTGGAGGAAACATTCCCGGCGTCGATGTGGTCGCTGTCAAGGATCTTTCAGCTGAGCATCTCGCTCCCGGTGGAGATGTCGGAAGACTGACCGTTTTCACGAAGAAAGCGGTGGAGGAACTCGTTTGAGGTGATATCATGGATCCGTACAAAGTGATAATCGCCCCCTGGTTGACCGAGAAGTCACTGGAAGCAAGAACCAATTCTGAACACGATGTTCGAAATCGTTTAGAGTTCCTAGTTCACCGAAGCGCCACAAAGGCTGATATCGGCAAAGCAGTTGAACAACTCTTCGATGTCAAGGTCGCAAAGGTCAATACTCGCAATGAGAAGACTGGCAAGCACGCCAGTGTCAAGTTGGCTGAAGGATATGATGCTGAAGAAGCAGCACTCAAGTTGGGAGCACTCTGATGAGGTGGTATGATGGGTAAGAGAATCCGCGCACAGAGAAAGGGTAGCAGCCCAAGATACAAGGTCAATTCTCACCGTTTCCCAGGTCGAAACAGAATGCCTAACATCAAGGATGAGGTAGCAGAGGTCACAGAGTTGATTCACAGCCCAGTCCACACCGCTCCTCTAGCACGAGTCAAGTACGGCGAGGGAGAGGAATCATTGGTTGTTGCAACTGAGGGAATAGCAGTTGGCCAGACTTTGGCTTTCGGAGACAATGTCTCCCTCCGTCCAGGTAATGTAACCACCATTGGCAATATCCCTGAAGGTACTCCAGTCAACAATCTTGAACTTCGTCCCGGCGACGGAGGTCGTATTGCACGTTCTGGGGGGGCTTCCTGTATTGTTGAGAGCCGAATGGAAGGAGGCCGAATCAGGGTTCGTCTTCCAAGTGGCAAGACCAAGGATCTTCCTGAGAATTGCCGAGCAACCATTGGTGTACTCGCAGGTCACGGCCGTAGCGAGAAGCCATTGATGAAGGCAGGAGCAGCTCATTACAAGGCCAAGGCCCGTGGAAAACAGTATCCAACAGTCAGTGGTGTTGCAATGAACCCTGTTGACCACCCACATGGTGGTGGAAATCATCAGGCCGTTCACGGACCAAACAGCGTCGCCCGTGGCGCTCCACCAGGCAGTAAGGTAGGACATATCGCACCAAGCCGCACAGGCCGTGGCCGAGGCAAGAGGAAATGAGGTGATTAGATGGCAAAGAGAAAGCGTCGATTCATGACCCCCAAGGCTGCACGCCGTAAGACACGCAAGTTGCGTGGACGTGTCAGCGAGCGCCGCAAGAAGGAGTTCCTGTACCGTGGCTTCACAATGGAGCAGTTGCAGTCGATGCCTCTGTACCCTCTTGAAGATGACCCAGATTCACAAGGAGTGGTCAATCTGCTCGGAGCAAGGGCTCGCCGTTCCTTCGAACGTGGAATGTCACAAGAGAACGATCATCTGCGCAATAGAGTCAAGCGTGCTAATGGCAAGGTTGTTCGTACCCACCGTAGGGACATGGTCATCCTGCCCGAATTCGTCGGTTCGACGATTGGAATACACAATGGCCAAGGATTCACTGAGATTGATGTCAAGCCTGAGATGATTGGGCATTTCCTAGGAGAGTTTGGAATAACCCGAAACACGGTGACCCACAGCGGACCTGGTGTTGGTGCTACCAAGTCTTCGAAGCACGTACCATTGAAGTGAGGTGAGAATGATGAGTCGCGACCGTTCCAAACCCCAGAAGGGATATTCTCAGTTGTTGCAGGGTAACCGTTTGGTATCTGCTAGAGCAGTTGATGTCAACTGCCATTCTAAACATTGTTTTGAGATTGCAAGAGCAATCCGCAACAAGACCGCATCTCAGGCAGTAGAACTTCTAGAATCGGTCATCCGTATCGAGAGCGACCGTATTGATATTCATCGCAAGGCCAAGGCAATTCCTTTCCGAAGAGGAAACAAGATGCGTCATCGCAATAGAGCAGGACCACGTTCACTGGGACACCGTAAAGGTAAGATTGGTCCAGGCCGTTATCCTGTGAAGGCGAGTAAGGAATTCATCAAACTCATCAACAGTGCCATGGACAATGCTCGTCATGAGCATGAGGACATCGAACCTGAAGACATGGTCATCACTCACGTGGCGGCTCATCGTGGACAGGTGAGTAAAGGCTGGATTCCTCGTGCGCGCGGGCGTGCATCCCCAAGTAATCTGACCCAGACTAATCTGGAGTTGTTCCTTGAGGACCTGAGCGACGATATTGAGGAAGAAGATGAATTCTGAGGTGATATGATGACAAGACAACCGAATGTAATCCGTCGTATAATCGACCGAAATGTCGAGCGTCATCTGGTCAAGGAATTCTTGATGAACAACACCAAGAAAGCTGGATTCGGCGGTCTTGACATCCGCAGGACTCCTCAAGGTACCGAGGTCACTCTCAAGGCTGAACGCCCTGGTATGGTAATCGGTCGTAAGGGACGTATCATCAACGAGCTGCAACGCAGACTAGATGATGAGTTCGATATTCAGAACCCACGTCTCAAGGTTGATGAAGTGGAGAAACCTCAACTAAATGCTCAGATCATGGCAGAGAAGTTGGCCAGTGCTTTGGAGCGTGGCTGGTATTTCCGCAGAGCAGGCCATTCTACCGCTCTCAATATCATGGAGGCTGGAGCAAAGGGTGTACTGATTGTCCTTAATGGGAAGATTACTGGTGCACGCCATCGGACTCAGAAATTCATCGCTGGCCACATCAAGTATTGTGGTGAGACTGCTCTCGAACATATGGACCGTGGATTCTCCACTGCAGTGAAGAAGTTGGGCACTATTGGTTGCAGTGTCGCTATCATGCGTCCAGGAACCAAGTTGCCTCATGAGATAACTGTCTATGGAAAGGAACAGGTCGCAGTCAATGAAGAAGGCGATATCGAAGTGAATCTGGTGGAGGTGCCCGTATGAGCCACGTCACCAATAGAGACATCGATAACATGAGTGCTGAAGCACGAAAGAGTAGACTCAAGGAGTTGCGAGAAGAGATGTTGCAACTTCAATCAGAGAAGAGCATGGGGGGAACCGCTGCCA
>JASMHR010000094.1:260-5683 GCA_030750665.1 Candidatus Poseidoniaceae archaeon | reverse complement strand
TTCCACCCTCGACGAGTTGGGGGTCAGCCACCCAAGTCAAAGCAGTCCCTAGGTATGCATCATCACCATTATCGAAGTAATTTGGAAATAGAAGGCCGCCTTGTGGAATCGGGAAGGCGCGCATCTCCTTGTGCGGTTTTGTGAAATCCCACTCCACTCCCAGTTCCTCCTGTTGCAGTTCGAGTTCAACCATGTCTAGATTATCACTGCGTCCAGGGAAAGAAATCGGGTAGTAATTGAGGCCGTCTATCGAGACTTGACCTCCAACGTTCTGAGTCTGATGCCAGAAATTTGAGATAACGAAACTACCCCAATCATTACCACCGATGTTGGAGGAGATTGGGCCGGCAATCTCTACCTGCCATGAACGGTCATAGAAAGGCTCAGTGATTCGATTGTAGCACCAACTCCATTGCCCCTGTTCCTCATCGTAGAGGAAAGCATAGAACTTGTCCAGTTTCAAATCAAGACCAACATATGGAAACCAACCCATGGAAATCAAGTCGCCATTGACTGCCTGAACGATACTGCCCTCTCCCAGACCTTCTTGACCGGGTGCGGTCGGAGCAGGAGTCCTGCATTGCGTATCTGGAATCACCGATGGAAGGTAAGTATCCCATTCATGTCCACGATCGTGAGTCCATACCGGATACTCCCCCCCGAAATTGAGGATGCTTCCTTCCTTGGTAGCAGCGATATAATGCTCACAACAATTTCCACCGAAATTCTTGTCATAAACTGCCCATTGAAAATTGCTGGCATGACCATTCTCAAACAATTCCTCAACAAATGTCAGATTAGCCTCATCATCATCAAACCATTCACCAGCCAGCAATGTCAAGTTTTCAACAAATGCAAGGTCAACAGAAGTGAAACTGCGAAGGTCTTGGAGAGTTTCCATCCCCGGGTCTACCTGAACATGTTCTGAGAACGCATCGACTTCCTCCACCGAGGCCTTGGATACCTTGTCATCTCCCAGACAACCACTCATCAAGGAGAACAGAACGAACAGCGCGAAAGACACTCGTCCACGGCTATGCATGAGCCGCCCTATGGGCGGCTGTATATTTTGATTGGCTTTGCTCATTTGCGCCGAGAAATTGGTCCCAGACCTAATGTGAACATCATTCTGCCAACCGTATTGCTATGGGCCTTGAACAGATCAACATGATGTAGACCAACACGACAAAGCGCAAGATTCCGCTTTGAGAATGCCTCGCCCCACCGTTCTCTTTCTTCACTAGGAAACACCCTACGGAAGCGGTCTTTCCATGCTATCACCTTGCAGTTCCAACCATGTTCATCCTTGGCATCCGCCACCAAATCGATAAACTTCTGCTTACCTTTATCGGAGTGCAGATTTTTTATCTCCACCCGCACAGGTTTCTCGGTCTCCCCAAGAGCCT
The DNA here is from genome assembly GCA_030750665.1 of Candidatus Poseidoniaceae archaeon. Taxonomy (GTDB): domain Archaea; phylum Thermoplasmatota; class Poseidoniia; order Poseidoniales; family Poseidoniaceae; genus UBA226. Next base: position 4,277 of record JASMHR010000094.1, on the reverse strand, counting down.
CAAGAACCTCGCTCAATGTGGGAATCTCAATCTCCAATTCCTCTTTAGCGACCTTCCTCAACTGTTTGGATGTCAATTCATTCAAAGATATTGGCACACCATCCATGCTGACAGAATCATCATGATAGACCACTAATTCTCCATCGCTGGTCTCATGAACATCGAACTCCCAATAGCGAAATTTCTTGTGAACCTGTAATCCCCTCGCCGAACGCAGACACTGCAAGGTATTACCAGCATGAGGAAGTACATCCCCTCCGAGGCGGTGACCGAGATTGCCCATGTAACCACCACAGGTAAGGATTCAGACTTGAAACCGTCGGTGAAAATTGTGAAGAACTACGATATTCAACCATCTATGGTTCAAGTACTCATCATCAATTCATCAACATCAATTCCGCGAACGACCTCAACGAGGTCCTGCAGCATCTGTTCTCCGAGTTGCTCTGTCTTCTGTAGAATGTCCATACGCTTCTTCACCACTATCAGAGTAGGAGTACTTTCCACACCCAAAGCCTTGGCTAAGTCGGGTTCAATATCAGCGTTGATGCGTGCAAATTTGACATCCTTGTGGTCATCAGCCACCTTGTTGAAGACAGGTTGAAATCCATTTCCCAGCGAATCATTTGGATTCCAGATGTCTATGAAAACAGTCTCATTATCCACTAATGTGGCCTCAATATTCTTCCAATCCATATCCAAGGTCCTGCTCAATAGATGCACCCCGCCATGTGGGTTCGTGACTACCTACTTGAAAGAAAGGGGTCATGGTGCCGAAACAGGGCTGCCACAGTGACTAGTTGCATTCATCAACTCGCTGCTTTTCGGCAAGCCAATGACGCCCTCCAAAAGAGCCTTCATTCTCGCATCATTGATGCTGTTATCACTGGTCAATTTTCCATTCGACAACAGTGCTGCTGATGACTCAGTGCCCGATGTAGTCATTTCTGAGATCTTGGTCTCACCAAGTGATGAAGAACACAATGGAACCGATTGGAACGGTGATGGGATAATCAGTTCTTCTTCCGACCAATTCATTGAATTATGGAATCGTGGTGATGTTGCGGTCAACATCTCCAACTGGTGGCTGGATGATTCGTTAGAAGGAGGTTCTGCTCAATGTTCGATTGGATGGAACACGACCCTGTATCCTGATGCACGCATAGTATTCTTCCGTGCAGACACTGGAATTGAACTCGATTATTTTGACTCCGACACTGTCAATCTGAGGATGCCGGACGGCACACTGGTCGACAGTCTCTCTTATCCCGCTGAAGACTCATGGTGGGATACCTCATATGTTCCTAATAATGGCACTCTGGACAAGGTGGAACCACCCACTCCTGGTTGGATAGGAAGTGACTCCTCGAACGCCTACACCGGCCGCTGTTACACTCCAAACGACCACATCCATCAGGACTCCTACATCCTCACTGGAAGAGTGGTCACAATGCAGAGTTATTCCGAAGTGTTGTTGAACGGTTCTATCATGGTGACAGATGGAGAGATAGAAGCATTGTGGAACACTGGAGAACAGCCTCCCCTAGGCGTCAATACAGAAGGAATACCTGTGCATCATACCGGGGCAACGATATATCCCGGCCTAATCGATATGCACCAACATTTGACCTACAATATAGCCCCATTGTGGGACCTTGATGTCCATCTTTCACAAAGCAACAGGAATGAATGGGGAGGGTATCAGAACCGATACCAATGGACCGACCATCCAGATTACGGGCCTGAGGTCTCCAAAGTGAAGATCTCAATTCACTCGCAGCCATATTGGAACATGGAAAGTCAGGCCATGAAGTATGTCGAGATGAAAGAAGTAGTGGGTGGAACCACTTCAATTCAGGGTGATGGGCATAACTACGGTGGAGATACCTACGATTCGATACTAGCGAGAAACATCGAACATTACAACTGGGGGAAGGACGACATCGAGACCAAGATCCTTGAACTGCCAACAGATTACTCCGGCAACCATATCAAAAATGGGAATTCATCAGGGAATCTTGATGCTTGGTTCCTGCATCTGGCTGAAGGAGTCGACCAATCAAGCAGAGATGAATTCGAGATTATCGAGAACAACGGCCTGCTGGTCGGAGAATTGGTCCTCATCCATGGCACCGCATTGACCTCTACCGAATTCGATAAGATGGCTACAGTTGGAGCAAGTCTGGTTTGGTCGCCGACCTCCAATCTTCTACTCTACGGGCAGACCACAGATGTTGCTGCTGCCAAGGAATCCGGACTGACCATCACATTGGCTCCAGATTGGGCACCATCTGGGACAAAATCTCCTCTTCACGAACTCAAGACCGCTGATATGTGGGATGAGAAGATTCTTGGAGACATTTTCAGTGATTATGAGATGGTGCAGATGGTAACATCCAATGCTGCAGATTCCATGAATTGGGCTGACAAGATAGGTCGAATAGCGCCAGGGATGGCAGCCGATTTCGCCATCATCGATTCCTTCGACGAGGACCCATACCGGAATCTCATTGCTGCAGTCGACCCTGATGTCAGATTGGTTATCATGGGAGGTCTGCCTCTATTCGGAGACATTGACCTGATGCAGGCAATGAAGGGCAATGATTTCGAGATTGTCTCAATCGATGGAACCTATGACAAAGCGCTCGATGTCACCTACACTGGAATTGACGAAGGAACGCAATCTTGGGAATCTATCGTCGACGATTTGACGATGGCCATGCGCTTTGACAGAGAGGAGATGTTCGCACACTTCGGAGATAGTTTTGACGACCGCGGCGACTTCGATGATATGTGGGCTTCAGGCTCTTATGGAGAGGTCGATGCAGTTCCTCTAGACCCACTCTTCACATGGGGTGATGACCGCTATTTCAGTGTCCTCAACAACTCAGAGACAGCCAATGCCCAAGGAGACATGGCGTGGATCTACGATACATTCTATGGAATCGAGATGAAGGAGGATGGTGAGCGAGAAGTTTCTCTCGATTGGCAGGCTGGTTCCGTATTCAATGGCAGTGAGTCAGTGGACAATAATGGTGGTTCAAACAATGGTGGGGAAGATGACGGTAACACGACAAACACCGACAATGAGACGAATCCTAGCGATGTCGGAATTGATGACTCCGTGGTTGAAGGAGGAACCTGTTCCCCCGGCGAGACCAAACCTCCAGATAGCGCTGATTGCAGATATTGCGTTTGTCAAGGAGATTCAACCTGGAGATGCGACTCAAAAGGATGTGGTGATGAGAATGCACAATCTGATGCCACCAAGGCAGGTGGAATGGAAACCTCCACTTGGATCTGGATAACCGTCAGCATTGGGATTGGAGGACTGATTCTTGCAGCCGTGGTCTTATTGAGAAAGAAAGAGCCTGCTCTGGACCCATGGATGGAAGAACCACAGGGGGTTGAGGCCGCTGTCATACCTGATCTTCCTCCTATCGATGCCCTTCCTTCCAGCACCCCCGACAAGGCGAATACTGAAACCTGAGATGCTTCATCGGCCGTCATGGCGCCAATGCCGCATGTCGATGCCCCCTCCCTGACAACCCGTTTGGTCTTCATAGGAGCCTTCCTATCGTCACTCACTGCCACTGCATTCCTATTGGTGGGAAATATGTTCAGCAGCACTGATGGAGACGGGAACGTTGCTGTCATCTCAGTGGTCGAACTATTGGCTCAGGATTCGTTACGAGGCGGTTGGGTCGGGCTCATCTTGGCATTGGTCCTGTTGTTCCCCGCATATCTTGCCTTGATGAGTGCAGTGGGAATGTGGCAACGTAGAGAACGTTTCCAGATGGCTGGCCTTTCTGCTACTGCTGTACTGATGATTCTCTTCATCTCCATCTGGCGGTGGTCGAGAGAAGAAGCCAGTGCTGGAAACAACTGGGAAATCGGAGTTGGAACATATGGGGCTGGCATATCGATAATCGCTCTACTACTGCTCTGGCGAGCAGGGATGTGGTTGCTTGAAGACCCATATCGGGATTGAAGACTCCACAAGAGGATTTCAATCCA
>JASMHR010000094.1:0-250 GCA_030750665.1 Candidatus Poseidoniaceae archaeon | reverse complement strand
TGGTCTCGGATGGAATCTGCGGCCGGCCAATCCTTGGAAGCACGAGCATCTGCCCGCTTCATGAGGAGTTCTTCGACCTGCTCGCTGATCTCTTTCCTGCGCGGGTCGACCTTTTCCGACAACATCTCATCCCTTGGCGGCAATAATCCAAGAACTGAACCTGCGAACTCCTCGACCCATTCTACTCCATGATTGGCAAATGCTGCCTTATCATTAGACTCCATCTCAGAATTTAGTACCTTACCGATTT
>JASMHR010000093.1 GCA_030750665.1 Candidatus Poseidoniaceae archaeon | reverse complement strand
TTTGTTCTCCACCTTGAGTTGTGGAATGATTACTGAAGTTGCAGCTTTTTGTGAATGACGCAATTCACCCGAAAACGAGATATCTCCAAAATCGGGTAGTTCAGCAGCCATATTGCCACGACACTATCTCTGGAGAATTCGATTCAAACGAGGAACAAGGTGATTCCGCCCAGCAACATGATGGCAGGGATGATGACCATCTCAAATCCGGACCTCATTGTCCCAAGGTTGGATAATTCGGTTCCCCTTCGAATGATGGTCTTGACACCAGGTGCATCTTCACCATTGACATTCAGCAATGTGTGCTGAACAGAGGCATCACAACCCTCGGCTTCAGCCTCTTCCCTACTCCTTGGAATAGTATTACCCATAACATAGACTGGGTTGCCGATACGTAGCCCCCAAAGTGTCCATCTATGTTTCTTGATCTTGCCTTGACCCATTAGTTTTGAAGCCATTTGTCCAAACAACTCCTTACCAATCGTATCATCATGCTTGGATTCCCAACGCTTGAGAAAATTTCCCCAATCCCAACGCTTGAAGGATTCTGAGAGTATTCTGATTCCTCCTGTTCCATCATGGAGCATGAACGTGTTGGAGTCTTGTTCCTGCTCGACCACACGCCAATCACATACCTCCGTTTCATTACTCTCCATGCCGGTAGTCCTGCACTCATAGACCTCATGAGTCCACTTGTATGCGACCATGTTGTGCACGGTACGATGTGGTGCTCCACCAACTGCTGCCGTCATATCGCCTTCTTGTGCAGGACGTACTTGGCCAACTAACTCATTGCTGCCAACAGCCATACTACGAATCAGACTGGTAGGAGTGTCGAGCATCTGTGCCAACATCTTGGCCTGATACCAACCCACCAGCAATCCAATGATTCCAAGAATGGGCATTATCCATTTCAGTAAAGCAGGGTCTCCCGAACCACCCGCTTCAGCCAATTCTTCAGGTGTCATTGCAATAATCTTCCAGGTCCAGAACAGGAAACATCCTATCGAAGCTATGGAGAAAAGCCCGAACGCCGACATAGTCGCTGGGCGAGGAGTACCTACCTTGTGTGGATGCTCTGCCAAGGGCTCTCCTGATTCATCAGCAGCATAGATGTCCTCCTTATTCCAAAGTGTTGGACCGGGAGCAGATAGAATCCAATCGTTGGGGTCATTGGTTGGAGCATATGATGAACGCTGTAGCCACCACGATTGCATCTCATATCCGCGCTCCTTGGCCTGTGCCTCCAATTCATCGCTTGATATCGCATTCTTCCTGACATTGTGAAGAGCCGCCTCAAGTGAGCCGGGGGAAGAAAAGGCGAGCATTAGGAAACCAAAACCAGAAAGTGCAAACATGCCAACATCACCCATTCCTACGAAAACGAAACCTGCAATTGCCAAGGCCAGTCCTAATCCCCAGATGAGCCACATCCACCAGATGTAAGGGATAGAGAAATGGAAGAACCCGCGGTCGAGGCTGGCTTGGTCGATACTTGCATCTGTCATGGTTCCTGTAGTGAGAGGATGCAAATGACCTTTGTGTAGGATTCTCAATCTCTTCCAGGCATGTAATCGGGCTTCTTCTGCCAGATGGCCCATGTGCCATTGGCGGTTGCGACCACCTGCCCATTTAGAGCCACCACCTCGCCACGCAAATGAGCGACATTATGTCCACGTTTGATCAAAGTGCCTTTCGCAACCAGTTCATCGCCAGGTCTTGATGGGGCAAGAAAACTGATGCTCAACTGAGTAGTGGCACACCATTCCTCAAGTGGTAATGTGGAGACTAAGGCCCCGCCGCAGGCCATATCCAACATCATCGAATAGAGGCCACCATGTGCAACTCCTCCTTTGTTGGTGTGTTCATCAGAAACCGTGACCTTGAGAGAAGCGCTTCCTTTCCCCCATTCTCCGCGTCTAATATCCATGGCTTGAGCGATTCCAGATAACTCAGGTGGTTGTGAGAGTTCAGTCATCATTCATCACCCCGACCACTTTGACAAGAATTCTTTTGTTGCGTTGACCATCGAATTCAGCATAGTGTATCTGCTCCCAAGTTCCTAGATGGAGACGCCCATCCTGAACGGGCATACAGACCTGTTGACCGAGTAACTGACGCCGCAAATGAGCATCGCCATTATCTTCCCCGGTCCTGTGGTGCAGGTATTCCTTGCCCTTCTTTCCATCAGGGCCATGATATGGTGCCAGACGTTCAAGCATCGACATGATATCATCGTGCAATCCATACTCAAGGTCATTGACATAGACACTGGCAGTGATGTGCATGGGGTTGACCAGAACCAAGCCGTCACCAATACCTGAGCGCTCGATAACCGCCTGAACTTCTCTAGTAATGCATCTAATTTCATATCTCTCAGATGTCTTGATACTCATCTCTTCAACATAGGTCGCTGCTGTGCCCTTTACCAATCTTCCACTTTCCGCCATGATACCCCTCATGTTGAGGGTACGGTTCAAGTTTCAGGTGCACCAGCGGCCCTTGTGGACCCGCTCGCATTGGCTGATGGGACAGTTCTTGGAATCCTTGCAGCGGGCCTCTTGCTGGGAGCCATCGAGGGGATTCTTCCAGGTCCATTGATGATGGTGGTCATCTCAGAGACGATGAAACATGATTGGAAGGCCGGTGCCAAGGTGACCTCCTCTGTCCTCATCACCGACGGACCGATCATAGTGTTGTGTGCACTTGCTTGGAATGCATTGAGCGACCTTGAGAACTATTTGACTGCCGCTGCAGCCGTATTGCTGATCTGGCTGGCATGGAAGGCTTGGACCAGTAAACCACCAGAAATCAGTGAAATTCCTGATGAAGACCATTCCTTACGCAATGGTATCCTGACCAATATGGTCAATCCCAACCCATACAGATTCTGGGGGCTCATCGGTGCACCATTTCTAGTCGCAGGATGGGGGCTTTCTCCATTCGCTCCCATCTTGTTCATCATCGCTTTCTTCGGAGTATTCATCACCTGCAAAGTGAGTATCGCCAGAATAGTTGACCGCTCGCGGGATGCATTGCAATCCAAAGGCTACGTCACGGTCATGCGGTCATGCGCAGTTGCTTTGTTGATATTCTCTGCTGGTTTCATCTTGAGAATCATTTGACCTTCTTGTCATCTGCTCCTTCTTGGTAGGAATATCGCTCTTCATCCCAAGGGTCTGCATGATTGTGATATCCATGCCTTTCCCAGAACCCTCTTCTGTCCTCTGACAAGAGTTCCATTCCACATATCCACTTGGGAGATTTCCAAGCATACAAGTGGTGGCAAACAAAGCGCATCGGCCCTCCATGAGGCTTGGTCAAAGGTTTGCCATCATGATGAGTGGCGAATAGATTTTCTTCCACCAATACATCCTCAAGTTTGAGATTGGTGGAATATCCTCCATGACAATGAAACAAAACCGCTGCCGGCTTTGTCGTCAGTTCCTTCTCTATCTCCTTCCAAAGTGTGGATATCGGCACCCCGGTCCACTGATTGTCATATCGAGACCAAGTTGTGACGCAGTGGAAGTCTTTCTTCAACTCCACCCTACCAACGGCAAGAAACTCGTCCCATGACCACCTGAGGTCCTTGCCCAGACCATGGCCCCAAACCCTGAACTCCCAATCAACGGTCTCAACCTGTGGCGTTTCTCCATAGGTGAGGACCGGGAAACGCTCGGTCAAAAACTGACCAGGAGGTAGACGTGGCCTACCATCTGGGAGCATGATGTCTGCACAGGGTGCGGGTCATAAGGTAGCGGCCCCTCGGGTGGAACATGGGTGCCAATGTCCTCGTGGTCTACAAAAAGAACCACGAAAGGATTCACGATGAGAGCATCTCGTTCATCGAATCGATATTGTCTGATATCGAGAATCTGAATCACACCATGCGTGCTAGAGAGGCTGTCTCAAGGGCGGACTTCATCGGCAGAGATCTGGTCATTGTGGTTGGTGGAGATGGAACATTGACCTCTATCTGTCACAATGTCGATGACCAGACACCAGTGATGGGAGTTAATTCCCATCCACGTACCAATGATTCAGAAGGCTCGCTTGGATTCTACATGGATTCAACAGTAGATTCCTTTGCTGAAGACCTCGAAGCAGCCCTCAGTGGTCAAGCCATGGTCAATATCCTGCCAAGGATACAAGCCACCATTACTTCAACCAGCGGGAACATCATCAAGACCGACCCCGCTGTGAATGACCTGCTGATAGCGAATACCCATCAATATGCACCCTCAAAGTATCGTATCCAAAGAGGCGATGTGGATGAAAGACAGCAATCCTCTGGACTATTGTTCTCGACTTGGTTGGGACAAGGAGCATGGATAGGCCATGTTGCTGACCTCGCTTCGTTGAATGCGCAGCAACAAGATTCCAACTCGCATTATTTCATGGTGGCAAGAGAACTGGCCACTGGAAAGGAAGCGATGTCATGGAGTTCAGAGGCGACCATCATCACCAGTGACATGCATCGTGGATATGCAGTTCCAGATGGTTGGGATGAGTACCATTTCAACAGAGGGGCGGTAATCAAGGTGGACCTTGGAGGCCCCGTGCTGAAGCTGCTTTCATTCAGAGGGAAACTTGGTCTGAACTAACGATTGTCCTTTCTCCATCTCTTCATATCGTCTTTAGAGAAGGTACCGAAACCTGAACCCGAGGGATTGAAACTTCCTGGTCCATCATCCATGTCAAACATCCTCATGAAATGCTTGTTCTGCTTATTACTCACCCTGAAGTAATTGATACCTGATTTAAGGAAGTTCTTGATCAGTTCCTGTATCTCTTCATCGAATCCATCATCGTCCATGCAGATACATGGAACGCTGACCTGTTATGAAGAATGAAAAAAAAAAGAGTGGGAGACAGGAGCCATTTCTGGCTCCTGCCCCCCGGTTTCATAGGAGGTGATCCATCTGCAGGTTCCCCTACAGATACCTTGTTACGACTTAACCCTCCTTGTCGAAGACAGGCTCGAATACGCCAATACAACGCAGCCTCACCCACCCCCAACTAAGATGGTTTGACGGGCGGTGTGTGCAAGGAGCAGGGGCATATTCACCGCGCCATTTTGAGACGCGATTACTACGGAATCCAGCTTCACGAGGGCGAGTTACAGCCCTCGATCCGAACTATGAACCGGTTTCGGGGTAGCTCCGCCTCTCGGCGTGGCTTCCCATTGTCCGATCCTTTGTAGCGCGCGTGTAGCCCAGGACATTCGGGGCATACTGACCTACCGTTGCCCTCGCCTTCCTCTGGTTTCACACCAGCGGTCTCCCTATAGTGCGCCGCATATCGCTATACGGGTGGCAAATAAGGATGAGGGTCTCGTTCGTTATCTGACTTAACAGAACGCCTTACGGTACGAACTGACGACGGCCATGCACCACCTCTCTGACAATCCGACAAGCTCATCACGCTGGTCTTCATCTGACAGTCGGCCCTGGTGAGTTTTCCGGCGTTGAATCCAATTAAACCGCACGCTCCTCCCGTTGCAGTGCTCCCCCGCCAATTCCTTTAAGTTTCAGCCTTGCGACCGTACTCCCCAGGCAGTGGACTTAACACCTTCGCTGCGGCACTGGAGACCCATGTCGGATCCCCAACACCAAGTCCACAGCGTTTACACCTAGGACTACCCGGGTATCTAATCCGGTTCGTGCCCCTAGGCTTCGTCCCTGACCGTC
>JASMHR010000092.1 GCA_030750665.1 Candidatus Poseidoniaceae archaeon | reverse complement strand
TGATCTCTTCAGGCATCTTCAATCCCTTAGGGCTGGCGAAAACCAATTCACAGTTGAAACGTACCAATGCATGTGCAAGACTGTGCACGGTCCTGCCATATCGAAGGTCTCCAGCCAATATCACTCTGAGTCCATTGAGTCTTCCGTGCGCTTGTCTGATCGTGAAGAGGTCAAGCATGGTCTGGGTTGGATGGTGTCCGGCCCCATCGCCACCATTTGCGATAGGGACTTCAGCAGCATCAGCCGCATATTGGGCAGCACCTTGTCTTGGATGGCGTAAAGCGATGACATCGGCATACCCGTCGACCATTCGAATGGTATCGTACAGAGTCTCGCCTTTCACCACCGATGAAGATGCTACTGCACCTAGATTGACCACTTCGCCACCGAGGCGCTTCATTGCTGTTTCAAAGGACATTCTGGTACGCGTGCTTGGCTCAAAGAACAAATTGCCCAGAATCCTTCCTTGAAGGAGGGGTAAGTGGATATCACCCTTGGCTACTGGCAGCAGTCTTTCAGCAGCATTGAGGACTTCTTGTATGTCCTCATCGCTCAGGTCATCCATGGTGATAAGACTCGACATCGTCTCCCTCCAAGCGCGCTTCAGAGAAGCACTCCTATGAGCATTCCTTTGATGCGCCATCTAACAGGAGGGTACAGTCTTGTGGCCACTTACTTGATGAATGGTGTATGGCTCGCCGGCTTCGATGATGATTTCGCGTACACCTCTGCGTGTTTCATTTTGTGGCGGCGGTAGCGACTTGCCGGCTTATTATCGGAATACTGCTGATGGAGGTTGCGTCACCTCACTTTCTATGGCTGCATACATCCATGTGACAGTGAACAGGCGTTTTGGTGACGATATTCGTCTTTCGTATTCACAAACTGAGATTGTTGATGATTTTGAGGATTTGCAACATGAATTGGTGCGTGAAGCCATGCGGATGACTGGAGTCACCAAGGGAGTTGAGATCACCACCATTGCTGATATTCCTTCCAGAGGCACTGGTTTGGGTTCTTCCAGCGCTGTGACTGTGGGTTTGCTCAATGCATTGCATCGTTTCAATGGCAACGAGGTCTCGCCAGAAGTACTGGCTGCTCAAGCCTGTCAGATTGAGATAGATATCCTTGGGCAGCCGATTGGAAGACAGGACCAATATGCATCAGCACTTGGGGGAGTCAATCACATCCGTTTCCTACCTGATGATGGCGTCGTCGTTGAGCCACTGGACTTGTCTCAAGAGTTGTTGCAGCGTATCGAGAATGAATTCACTCTTCTTTACACTGGAATGACCAGATCAGCATCAATGATGTTGGAAGAGCAGAGTGTCAACAGTCCTGAAAACATGGCTCAATTGGACGAGATGTGTGAACAAGCAAGGCAGGCTCGAGGTCTGCTGCTCTCTGGAGACCTCAATAAATTGGGTGAATTGTTGCATGAGGGTTGGATGTTGAAGAAAGAGTTGGCATCAGGAATCTCTGTTCCTGAGATAGATTCACTCTATCAGACGATTCGTGAACATGGAGCGACAGGTGGTAAGTTACTCGGCGCCGGTGGTGGAGGTTTCATCCTCTTTCACGGAGAAGAGGGAGTCAGGGAGAGGATTGCTCAAGCTTTACCTGACAATAAACTTCTACCTGTGGTGGTGGAGGCTCAGCCTAGCAGGGTCATTTTTGATTCCAGTGACCTGGAGTGATGTGAATGCGCGGCAGATGTGTACTTATCTTGGTGGCATCAATGCTGGCTGTTTCGTTCAGTCCGATGATTCTTGATGAAGAAGTTCCAATTGCTTTTTCAGAAAATCCAATTGAAGATTGGCAGATTGAATTATCTCCAACCAACGCTACTTGTCAGGTTATGTTTCAATCTGCATGGAGACCGTTACAGGACTGGGATGATGCTACAACGGCTACGAAAATTGGAGACACCTATGTGTTTGGAGGGTTGACAGGTGGTAGCATACACCTTCGCGCGCAGTGTGACGATGGGACATTCAACGAAACATGGGCGGTCAATCCTCAGTTAGGAGGCACATTGGAGGTATTGCTCGAACAGTCATGGAATGGCACCGCAATCAATGTCACCGGCGCCTCTTCCATGCGTTGGTGGAATGCGAATGGTTCCATCAGTGTGGAAGGTGATAGTATCCCCACCTTGCTGAATCAGAGTGGCTGGCTGTTGCTCAATACTGAAAATGGCTCAACACTTACTGCACAGAATGATGTCTCAGCCGAGAACTTGTCAACCAACGAGATTTCAATCATCAGCAATACGACTGATATGCTTCGCTTCATCCATCCAGCAAGTGGCTATCAGGTAAACATCGACCGAGTTGATGGGTACTTCAATGCCTCTTTGCCGAATCTCGATATCGAAGAGGAATGGACAGTTGTAGTCGCTGCACAGCGGCATATCTACGTTGATGAGGATGACCTGATGACATGGTTGAATGAGAGTGAACCAGAAGCCTTTGATTCAGGATTGGCAGTGCTCGAGTTCGGTAGTGTTCCTGTTCCAGGTTCAGAGTTGGAATTGAACTGGAGCGCCCTATACAGATTCGACAGTGGCATGGGCAGTACTCTACTGGGAGATTGGGGTTTGCCGCTGGATATGCAGATCGACATTCATCTTGATGGAGACCAAGGGGCCTTTCTAGAACTCTTGAATCGCAGTACTTGGTATTCTGGAGTTGAAGGATTGTGTTGTGCCATTGACAATGTCGAAGTATATTCCATTGCTGGTATAAGCATCACAGGATACATTTCTGCGAATGGTACCTGGGGTTGGAATGAGGATGGAGTATTCAGTGTTCAACGCAATCACAATCCACATGCTTTGGTTTCATTGTTTTTTGATGATGACCCCCGACAGTCGACTCCCCTTCGCATCGATGTTCCATCGCCTTGGGAATACCGTTCTTCTTCACAGAGTGATTGGATTGAAGGAACTCCAACTTCATTTATCGTTCAAAGGAATATGACTGGAGTCTCTGGAAGTCTGGCGGTCTCGATAGGAGAGAATACCGCTCCGAGTGTATTGTCAGATAGTGGAGGTATCCAGCCCTATGATTCTGCATTCAATATCGATGCAAGCGCAAGTTTCGATCATGGAATCGGTACAATTGACTGTTTCTGGATACTGGTTGGAGAGGATGCAGTGGTCCATTCATTCAACACTACAGAGGTTGAATTGAATGCTTCTGAGATGGATGGTTGGAATTCTGGTGACAGCATCAACATGAGTATGACTTGTGTAGATCATCATGGAGTCGAAGGGGTTTGGAATGGTTCGCTAATCTTCGATGGTGAGGACCCAGTCATCCATTCAATATATGCCAACGTAAGTTGTGATGGAGCAGAAACTGCAGAGGTCGACCTTCTCACCTGTGATTCGATAGGGTCGATGGCTGGACAGAGGATATGGTTGAGCAGTAATGTCAGCGATGAGATCAGTACCCATGTTGAGGTCTCATGGTACAGTAACAAGTCGGAGGACTGGAACGATCATGGAGTGGTGACCTCCATAGTTTTCCATCAGGGTATTGGTGTTAATCAAGCAGGTATGGATGTTGATGACAGGCAAGTCGCTAGGGAAACAACGCACAATTTCTTGCAGGTTGTTGTTTCTGATCAGGCGGGTCACGAGGTGACCAGAGAATGGGATGTTGAGGTGCTTGATGGAACAGGCCCGAGCATCAAACCCACAATATGGATAGATGGTATTGGAATGATGTCAGGATTGACCCAACCTAGGGTAGGGGATTCACTATTCCTTGATATCTCGGGTTCATTCGATGATATCTCAGCAGTCGAGGAATTGGTTTTCACTATTGAACTGGATGATGAGATTCTCCCTGAAAGGAGTGCGGCATCATGGCAAACTGCAATCAACACCTCTCTTCCGGAATTATCTCTTGGAATCCATCGGATGTCGATAAGCGCCACAGATGAAGCGGGGAACACTGTACAATATGACCTCGAGATACAGATACATCCGTTGAATGTAGTCGATATCATCTGTTGTGAGGTTAGCGTACCAGAGGATGGAGTCAGGCCTGGTGACCACGAGGTCAAGGTCATAGTGATCAATGAAGGAGCGATGGGTGGATGGATGCGACTCTGTATCGGTGGTGATTGTATCGATAGAGCGATGCCCACTGCAACTCCATATGGCCCGGGCGAGGATGAGGTCACATTGATCTGGCATGCTCAAGATGATGAAGTGCTCAATCTATTGGTGGAATGGGAAGGCACAGATGGAGAATGGGAATCCTATGTCATCAAGACGGGAGTGATGGCTGATGAACCTTGGACTATGGTTGAGACAATGTCATTCTGGATACTGGCCATTGTCATGGTGGGAGTGGTGATAGTCATGTTGAGGAAATCATCAGATGGTGAAGAAAAGGCACCCAAAAAGTGATTCAGACTCTTCTACGCAGTCTTTCCATCAAGTCGTCAGCCTTGCTAAGTGCGGTTAGGCAGTCCTTCCATTGGCTCTTGGAATGAGCCTCGGTCGCTTCTCCAACCGCTACTTCACAACGACGACGTTCGTCATCTTCGACCTTTATCATCGAGGCTTCCAGTTGATTTCGCAAGGTACTCCATTCCGTTTGCACGAATTGTAGCAGTTCAGCCGCTTCTCCGGCGGAGTCAGCTTCTTTGTCAAGGTCTTTGGTAAGTCTCTCAAGAAGAGTTGCCGCATGGCTCCATTGTAGTTCATCAGCAGCCTTCTCAAGTTCGTCGTACCTGATTTGCCAATCCTTTGAATCTGGTCGGTCCTCCCAGCGCTTCTTCAATTTGTTTCGCTGCCTCATGGCACGACGAACATCTTCCATCGCTTCACGCTCCTGCCCAATCTCACGGACCACACCATCAGACAATCCTCGAGCAAGCGCATGGTTTCCCTTTGACAGCGCTACCTTTGCGCTTTCCATCCGTTCGACCCATGGTGTTGTGTCTAATCCACCAACGCCTTCGAGAACTCGTTGTGCCTCTTCCACAGCGGCATCAGCATTTTCCACTGCTTCTCCTACTGCTTCTGCTTGTTGTGGAATGACGCTTGCCAATTCCCATGCTTTCTTGGCATCCTCGGCTTCAAGACACTCTTTGGCTTCAGTGAGAATCTCTCTCAAGTGTCTCCCTTGCTCTCCTTCTAGGTCATCGATCAATCTCTTTGCTTCACCGATGACAACCTCAGCTTTGCGCCACCATTCAATGATATCTGCTGCTCTCTTCTTGGCTTGACGATAGAGCATCTCACCTTCTCTAAGGCTACCTAGTTCGACTTCGCGGTCTCCTTGAACAAAAGCAGAACGTGGTCTTCTGGCTTGAGGGGCAATATTTTCGGCTTCGTCAACTGCACTTTCAGCATCCGCTTTGATAGCTTCAACATCATCTGCAAAGGCAATAGTCCTCTCGATGTCATCCAAGGCCTCATGCAGCAGTCTCATTCCTGTTTTGGGGTCGAGATGTCCTTCTTCAGAAGCCGTTGTGATCAAGGAGGAGGCTTGATCGACTGCTACGCCTTCAGCCTTCAATTCGAGTAAGCGATTTTCAGTGCTGTCAAGTTTCTTGCGGAATTCTTTGCGCAGGTCGCGGTCCTCATCGCCACCAATACTATCCTGAATTATGAAGCCAACAGCGGCGAGCAGAAGGGTGGAATTGACCAGCAATACTGAGCCCTGTGGTACATCGACCACAAAGAAGGATAGTGCCATCACTAGACCAATCCCCCCCATCAC
>JASMHR010000091.1 GCA_030750665.1 Candidatus Poseidoniaceae archaeon | reverse complement strand
ACAAACGCTTGCATATCGTTGCCCCTCCAGGTTCTGGAAAGACCGTGCTTGGGTTGTATGTCTGGGCAGAATTAGTGAGGAAACCGACTCTTGTTCTTTCTCCAAATTCAGCAATTCAGGCTCAGTGGGCTGCGCGAACATCGTTGTTCGATCTAGATGGTAAGGACTCATACATCAGTACCAACCCAAAGTCTCCCGGACTTCTCACATCCTTGACTTATCAATCTGTGACATTACCACAGAAAGGTGGTGAGGACCTTGATGCAGCAGCACTGGAGTTGTGGGCAGAGAAATTGATTGCTGAAGGCGAAGCTGATGACCACGAATCTGCAGAGGCATGGCAGAATGATTTACGCGAACGCAATTCCAAATATTTCAAGAGCAGGATTTCTAGTTATCGAAAGAGAGCAAGAGAAGAGATTTCCAGGGAGGGAGATATTCTTGCAACTCTGCACAAGAGTGCCAAAGAGAATCTTAGACTGCTGAAAGAAGCAGGAATAGGGCTCATCATTTTGGATGAATGCCATCATCTCATGCACCATTGGGGTCGAATTCTCAGTGAGATTAGAGAGATGTTCGATGATCCATATGTTCTCGGATTGACAGCAACTCCTCCTGAAGGTGATTCATTCAAGGCTGAAGATGTCAAACGTTACACGGAATTCTTTGGGCCAGTTGATTACGAGGTCCCTGTACCCGCTTTGGTTAGAGATTCAAATCTCGCCCCATACCAAGACCTATGTTACTTCGTCAGGCCTGCACCACATGAATTGGAATATATCGCTAGAGTCGATGAGGAGTTTGATGAACTTCTTGAAGAATTGCGTACGCCTGATGCTGAAGCGGCTGATGGCAGAGTGCCGAGTCTTGATGAATGGGTATTTACTGCATTGGATGAACGTAAGTCGCCAGGTGGCAAGTCCGAGGATTGGTCAAGATTTCAGAGCAAGAACAAGGTATTCGCTGATGATGCGAGACGCTTTCTGCAAACCCATGGAATTGAATTACCCGCAGGAATTCCAAGAATTGCAATTTTGGAAGATGATCAATCTTGGACTCGAATGAGCATGCTTCGGACTGTTCTAGACAGGTATGTGCGGCATGGATTGCGTCGTTCACAGAGCAGTGATGACCACGCGCTTTCCGAATCTGTAGTCTCTCGTCTGCGATTGCTTGGCATTCAGATAACAGAAACAGGTTCTCGACCATGTGCTTCACCAGTTGGCAGGGTGATGGCATACGCATCAGCCAAGGTCGATGCTCTGAACGAGATAATAGCGGTTGAGTCGGAAGTTATGGGTGAAGATATTCGCGTGGTAGTGGTGACCGATTTCGAGAAGACTTCCGCTACTGCATTGGTCGAAGGTGTCCTCGATGATGAGGCAGGAGGGGCCATCGCAGTGTTCCGTGCTCTCGTTAGCCATCCTGCTGGCGATACTCTGGACCCGATTTTGATGACCGGAAGCACCGTTCTAGTGGATGATGAATTGATTGGAAAATTTCTTTCAAGAGCAGAGGAGTGGGTTGGTTCAAGGAATCTAGAGATTGAATTCGAAGATATTGTTCATGATGGATATCATGAGATTCGTGGAAAAGGTAAGAACTGGATTCCTCGATATTATTCGTTGATGATTACCGAGTTCTTCCAAGAAGGGTTGACTCGTTGCATTGTTGGAACGCGCGGTCTTTTGGGTGAGGGGTGGGATGCTTCCCGAATCAACGTCCTCATCGATATGACTACCGTGACCACTAGTATGAGTATCAATCAATTGCGTGGCCGTTCTATCAGATTAGATTCGATGTGGCCTGAAAAAGTAGCAAACAATTGGGATATTATCTGCCTTGCAGAAGAGTTCACCAAGGGTTTCGACGATTACGAACGCTTCAAGCGAAAACATCAGCAATTGAATGGGGTCTGTGATGATGGCACGATCGAGAAAGGGGTTGGCCATGTTCATGCTGCATTCAACGACGCTCGTCCAGAGGGTATCAGTGAAGGGATGACTCTGTTTAATGAAGAGATGTTGAAGAGGTCTCAGATAAGGCCGCATACAAGGGAATTATGGGGTATAGGGCAACCATTTGCGGCAACCTCCACAACGGCATTGGAAGCAAAACTGAGTGCCGGATTTGGTTCTGGTTTCAATTTTGGCAAAGACAAGAAAATGTGGACGGATACCTCATTGGTAGAAGCATTTTCCAGAGTAATAGTATATTCATTGAAGGAGTTGGGGGAGATTGATAGTGACAGTTCATCGATGGGTGGTGATAGAGGCGGAGGCTGGTTGCGTTATCATCTCCATGATTCAACTGAGGAAGAAGCAGAATTGTTCAGTACCTCTCTCGAGGAGTTGTTGGGACCATTGAAATCTCCTCGATATGTGATAAGCCGTTCATCTCGATTCATGGAGGACACATGGTTGTCAAAGATGATGCCCGAAATACTTGCACGATTCCTGCGAAAAACAAGAACAGAGACTGTGATGTATCATACGGTGCCATCTTGTTTGGCATCGAGTAAAGATAGAGCGATGGTGTTCCAGAAGCATTGGAACCAGCATATTGGTCCGAGTGAATTGAGATATGGCCGAAGCGCCACAGGTAAGCAATTCGTTGAAACAGTTCGTCAAAGTGGAATGGGTCCCAAGGTCGGTCTGCACAGTAAGCAAGTCTTCCTTTGAACATTTCAGAATAGTTCTGAGGAAGTAAACGTATCACTCAATAACCGGTATCAGTTCGGCTGAACATGGTTGGTGAAGATGTTGTCATCGTAGGCGGAGCACGTACTCCTTTCTGCGAGTGGGTTGGAGGTAAACGAGGCGATGGCAAACCCGGTGGAGCCTTGAAGACACTACGGGCAGAAGAACTCGGTGCAATCGCAATCAAGGGTGCTCTTGAGAAGACAGGAACAGACCCTGCTGCAGTTGATCATGTGGTGATGGGATATGCACTGCAGACCAATTCACAATCCATCTATGGAAGCCGACACGCCGGCCTTCAGGCGGGCATTCCTGAAGAGGTGCCGATGCTCACTTTGTCTCGTATCTGCGGTAGTGGGGTTCAATCCATCATCAGTGCGGCGCAGATGATAATGCTCGATGAAGCAAAGACCGTGGTTGCTGGTGGGATGGAGAACCTCTCTCAAGCCCCACATGTTCTGCGCGGTGCTAGAGAGGGATGGAGGCTTGGAAGAGCGCCGAAAGTCGAGGATTACATGTTCACTAATCTACAGGATATGACTTGTGGACTGTTCATGGCTCAAACCAGTGACGAATTGTGTAAGCGCAAGGGAGTCACCCGCGAGGAAGTAGACGAATTCGCCGCTCTCAGTCATGCTAGAACTGCATCTTCCATCGACAACGATGTTTTCGCTGATGAGGTCGTTCCAGTCACAATCTCTTCGAGGAGAGGAGATGTGACATTGACCAACAAGGATGAGGATCACCTCGTTCGAGGCTCTACTCCAGAATCTCTTGCTTCTCTTCCAACAGCATTCGGTCCGGATAGTCTGGTGACCGCTGGAAATGCCAGTGGCGTTGTCGATGGTGCTGCAGCTGTTGTCATCAAGTCGGCCTCGCAAGCAGAAGCGGATGGAGATATGCCACTTGCACGCATCGTTTCATGGGGAATCGTCGGTCTTGAACCTGCAATCATGGCTTATGGGCCTGTTCCTTCCAGCCTCAAGGCTTTGGATATAGCAGGACTTGGAGTTGATGAAATCGACCGTTGGGAGATAAATGAGGCATTCGCAGGTCAGGCAGTCGCTTGTATCAAGGACTTGGGAATTGATGTTGACAAGGTTAACGTCAACGGTGGAGCAGTTGGTCTTGGCCACCCATTGGCAGCCACTGGAACGCGCCTAGTTCTGACTCTAGCGCATGAGTTGAAGAGATGTGGCGGCCGCTATGGAATCGCCACGGCATGTATCGGTGGGGGCCAAGGCATTGCCATGCTCATCGAGAGTCTGTGATTCACAGAATCATGCCGCCGATATCCCAGAGATATCTTCCAAGGCTCAATGACACAGCGAGCAGGAATGTTGTAGTCACCATTTTTACCGGCAGGTACTTGATAGCAAATCGCGCACCGAAGAAGGCTGCAGAAAAAGCCATGATGGGCATTGCGATGATAGTTGCCCAACCCGCTGTTTCAACAACTTCAAAGAGGGATTGATCGATGATGATGTGGCTGAAGAGAGCAACTGGCACCACCATTGCACCAATGAGATAGGAGGTTCCTGCAGAGGTGCGTGTCTCAAGGCCTAGAATGGAACGATGTAGTGTGACATAAATCGATCCGCCACCGATTCCAAGAACTCCTGATGCAATGCCACCTAATGCTGTTCCTACCTTGTAGGTGCTGAGGTCTTCAGTACTTTTTGTGGATATCACAGGTGTCCTGAGATTCCTTTCGATGACGAAAACAAGTATTCCAGCAGCGATCACCTTGATTACTACATCTGAGATGTATTCAAGGATAAGCCAAGCGATGATGGTGCCTACTACTGCTCCAGGTACTGCAGTTATTCTTCCAGCCTTCGCAATACGGATATCGGAATGTCCATCTTTTGTATGGGCCATGCTGCTCCCGATAGCGACCATCCATACCATGCTCAGTGAACCGATGATTGCCTGAGTGACCGGCCATTCGGCGATATAGAGTAGAATAGGTAGATACAGAACCCCTCCGCCAAGGCCCAAGGGGCTGAATGTCAATGCTACAAGCAGAATCAGAACAGCGGCAGTGATGGAGTAAGGGTCCATTTCATTCCTCCTCATCGATGAACCAGTATTCTTGGCGCGGTGATAATGGCCGTTTCATCCACAGGGGTCTGCGCTCTCCTCTCGGATGTGTTTCGCGCTCCTTGGCCCAATGATTCCATTTCTTGTAATAGGCGAATGAACGTGCAGTATCGACTTCCACGTCTCCATATTCTTCACCTTCTGCAGGAGTTGAGAGTTTGACTTTCTGCAGCCAGCAATGACTTCCACTGATCGGGTCTGGCTGCACTGCGTGAGTGATGTTCTGATGGACTCCACCATCTCTCCAATACAGACGATTTGTGTCTGCATCGCTTGATTCGAATGGCTCGATGCCCGAGATGGTTCGCATACGCCATTTCCCGTCGCCTCTATCCTCGATAGATACGGTATTGGTCATCATTCGATTGCCAGCATCCTGTTTTCTTCGCCATCTGCCGATGTGGTGTGAACATCCAACCACTCCTGGCTTGATGGCCTCAGTGACCCAGACTTTGTCGACGAACCAACCGATTTCAGTTTCTATCTTGAGCAGACTCCCTTCTTCAACTCCAAGATTCTCAGCATCTTTCGGGTGTATCCAGATAGGGTTCCGATGAGCGATCTCCACCAACCATTTTGCATTGGCAGAGCGGGAATGAATATGCATTGGTAATCTGAAATTTGGGAGTAGACAATATTCATCATCTCCTTCAAGTTTTGAGGGGTGAACATGCGATTTGATTCTGTAATGTGGGATGGAATGCTCCGGGTAGCCAAACTCGATCATCGTAGGTGAGTAGAACTCTTGTTTTCCAGAGGGGGTAGGCCAACCTTCCTCCTCATGCTTGTTGTAGGTCGCTTCTTCGATGAGGAATGCTCCATGTTTGCGCATGTATCCAAGTGGGTCGGTATCTTCAGCCTGTGCGGCCTCTGGAAGCCCAGGTATTCTTTCGAAGATGTATTGGTAGTATTCGTCGATATTGATGGTCTCTCCTTCGCGATAAGGGGACATGAAGTGTTGCTTGATGCCCATCTCGCCATCTGGGTCAATGCGCAGGCTCAGTTCATTCCAGAATTCATCCTCTTCCCAGACCTGACCGGGATTGACCTCATGGGTGAATTTGA
>JASMHR010000090.1 GCA_030750665.1 Candidatus Poseidoniaceae archaeon | reverse complement strand
CATCGTGCATCTTTCGTTCAATCTCTGGAGATTCTGAAACAAGCCAAATTGTTGCGGCCGGATATCCTCACCAAATCATCGCTCATGGTCGGAATAGGTGAGAGCCACGAAGAAGTCGTGGAGGTCATGCACATGCTGCATGAGGCAGGCGTGGACTTGCTTACACTAGGCCAATATCTGCAACCCAGCGAGCAACATATGCGAGTAATTTCATTCCCCGAGCCTGAACAATTCAACCTGTGGGCGGAAATGGCACTTAACATTGGATTCAAAGGTGTGGCCAGTGGTCCATTGGTTCGCTCCTCATATAGAGCGGGAATCTTATTGCGAAGCGTCGGTGGAGGAGTTGATGAAGGGGCATCAATTCCGAATGTTGCTCTAGTAGCAGACAACACTGAGAGCGAATTGTGAAATGCTAACAATAATTGGGTGGAAACATGGTGGATGAAAGAGAACTGGAAACCGCTTCTCCCTTCAGCGTCGGAAAGCCTCCTGCGCGGCCAGACCAAGAGCCAGGTTTCGCCGCTTGGCCATGGTCTCCTACCGACCTTACACGTCCTGATCCTACAACCTGTAAGTCTGAGGACACCGACGCTCATGCCCATGGATTGGTCAGAGTTCTTGGTGATGATGATCTTGCTGATGGTGAATGGAATCCCTCACTTGATGATGAGACTCTTCTAGAGGGCCTTGGTTGGATGCTGAGGCTGCGAATCTTCGATGAACGAATGATGAAGATGCAACGTACCGGCAAACTATCATTCTACATGCGCTCATTCGGTGAAGAGTGCATCGCCATCGCTCAGACCATGGCGCTTGAGACGCAAGACTGGATATTCCCTACCTATCGTCAACCGGGAGCACAGTTTGTACGAGGACGGTCGATGATTTCGATGATCAACCACTGTATAGGTAACATCGAGGATAACGTAAAAGGAAGGCAGATGCCTGTTCACTACACTTGGAAAGAAGGTCGTTTCATCTCTGTCTCCTCACCGGTAGGCACACAATTCTCACAAGCTGTAGGAGTAGCAATGGCAAGCGCCTACAAGGGACTTGATGAAGCCACAATCACTTGGATCGGAGATGGAGCATCTGCCGAAGGCGACTACCATTATGCCATCAACTTCGCATCAACATTCAAACCTCCTGTCATCCTATGTGTAGTCAACAATCAGTGGGCCATCTCTACCCACGCCAATCTGGCCACAGGTGGACGTAATTTCGCAGCCAGAGGATTACCCTATGGCATTCCATGTCTGAGAGTGGATGGGAATGATTTCCTTGCCCTGTATTCCGCTACAAAATGGGCACGTGAACGTATCAGTGCAGGACTTGGCCCCACTCATATGGAAATTTACACATATCGAGCCGGAGCACACTCCAGCAGTGATGACCCCAGTGTCTATCGCCATGCTGAAGAGTTCAAATTCTGGCCTGGTGGAGACCCGATAGAGAGGCTCAAGAATCACTGTATCAAGAAGGGCATATGGAGTGAGGACAAGCATGAGAAACTTGCTGAATTACTCGATGAGGAAGTGATGGCCGCATACAAGGAAGCCGTCAAGTTCGGTGATCTCGCAAATGGCCCCTATCCCCCAGCCTCCACAATATTTACTGAGGTCTACGAAGAAGTCCCATGGCATATCCAAGAACAGAGAGAGGAACTCGGGAAGTAAGGAGGTGGAATGATGACTGAGATGAACATGATACAAGCCCTGAATTCCGCCATCGATGACAGGCTATCCAATGATGAGAATGTCGTGGTCTTCGGTGAAGATGTAGGATTCTTTGGTGGTGTCTTCAGAGTCACCGATGGACTTCAGAAGAAGCATGGCGCCCATCGAGTCTTCGATGCACCATTGGCAGAAGGTGGATTCGCGGCGATGGCATTTGGAATGGGAATCAATGGGCTTCGACCGGTGATGGAGATTCAATTTGCTGATTACATATTCCCAGCATATGACCAAATCGTCAACGAGATGGCCAAAGTTAGACATCGCAGTGGTGGGGAATTCACCTGCCCAGTAACAGTACGTACCCCTGCTGGTGGTGGAATCCGTGGTGGGCATCATCACTCACAGTCGCCCGAGGCACAATTCACCCATACTCCCGGACTGAAAGTGGTCTATTGCTCGACGCCACGGAATGCCAAGGGTCTGTTGACCAGTGCAGTAGAATGTAACGACCCTGTCATCTTCTTCGAACCAAAACGCTGTTACCGCGGTCCATTCTACGGAGACCCTCACAATGTCCCAACCTGGAAGGGGCACCCTGATGCAGAAGTTCCAGAGGGGCACTATTCTATTCCACTTGAGGAAGCCAATCTCGTCATGGAAGGAAATGATTGTACCGTCATCGCATGGGGAACCATGGTCCATGTCTGTAAACAAGCCATCGAGGACAGTGGAGTGTCATGTGACCTTCTCGACCTGCAGACCTTGGTCCCATGGGACCGCGACGCAGTCGTAAATTCAGCCAAGAAGACCGGTAGGGTCGTGGTAGTTCACGAAGCACCAAAGACCAGTGGTTTCGGCGGTGAGATGGTGGCAAGTATCCAAGAGCGTTGTTTCTATCACCTTGAAGCACCAATTGAAAGAGTCACAGGGTGGGACACACCATTCCCACACACCACTGAATGGGATTATATGCCCAGTCCAGTAAGAATAACTGAAGCAATAAGGAGAACACAAGAGGTCTGAACATGGGAATCTATTCATTCAAACTACCGGATATTGGAGAAGGAGTCGTCGAAGGCGAAGTTGTCGCTTGGCACGTAGAGATTGGTGCAACTGTCAAGGAGGATGATCCTGTTCTTGATGTGATGACTGACAAAGCTACAGTAACCATTCCCTGTCCGGTCGATGGGACCGTCAGAACCCGAAGAGGAAATGTCGGTGAAATCCTGCCCGTTGGACAGACTTGCATCACCTTCGAGGTTGAAGGAGAAGGAAATTCTACAAGTGAAGAGGAAGAATCTGAACCTGTTGTTGAGGAGTCTGCCCCTGAAAAGAAATCCAAAACCAAGGCAGTAACTCCTCCTGCTCCTTCAAGCAGGGGAGGAAACAGCAAACCGCTAGCCAGTCCAGCGGTGCGCAGACGCGCCAAAGAGGAAGGACTTGACTTGTCAAAAGTCAGTGGAAGTGGGCCTGCCGGAAGAATCACACATGAAGACCTCGATGATTGGAAAGATGCCGGCTCTCCAGTGGCTGCAGCTGGCCATGGCCCGCGAGAAGCAAAAGTCGGTACCACAGAGATACCCGTGGTTGGACTGCGGCGCAAAATAGCCGAGCAGATGCATAAGTCATACAGCAATATCGCCCATTTCTCCTATTTCGAGGATGTCGATGTCACTAATCTAGAGGAATTGCGCCAACACCTCAATTCTACTCGCCCCGAAGGGGCTCCTAAATTGACCTATCTTCCCTTCATCATGCAGGCACTGGTCAAGGCTCTCTCTGAGAGGCCGGAATGCAATGCTCATTACGATGATGAACGAGAAGTAATCATCCGCCACGAAGCCATCAATCTAGGAATCGCAACACAGACCGAGCGCGGATTATATGTTCCCGTGGTCAAGAATGTCGAAGCCATGGACCTATGGCAGACTGCGGCTGAGATGGGACGAGTCACCAATGCAGCAAAAAGTGGAGATGCCAGCCTTGAGGAACTATCAGGCTCCACCTTTACTATCACCAGTCTAGGGAAGATGGGGGGAACTGGAGCAACTCCAATCATCAATCATCCGGAGGTCGGCATTCTTGGGGTGCATAACGCATCAGACAGTGCTGTGGTTCGGGATGGAAACATCGTCATTCGCCGCATCATGAAACTGAGTTCATCGTGGGACCACAGAGTGGTGGATGGCTTCGACGGAGCCATGTTGGTACAGATACTCAAGAACTATCTGGAGCACCCTGCAACTATCTTCATGTGAAAAAAGGATAGAGTGATTTCCGTGGTAGAACAGAAGAAATGTCAAGTTCTGGTCATCGGTGCTGGACCAGGGGGTTACGTCGCCGCCATTCGGGCCGGACAACTTGGCCTCTCAACAATCATCGTTGAAGGAGAGAAAGCAGGAGGTACCTGCTTGATTCGAGGTTGTATTCCGAGCAAGGCTATGATCAATGCTGCCCACAAATTGCACGACCTTTCAGCGATGGCGAAAGAGGGGGGGCACATGGGAATCAGCATTCCTGGCCCAGCAGAACTGAACATGGAAGGCCTAGTTGCGTGGAAAGATGGTATTGTCAAGCGCCTGAACAAGGGCGTTGAGAACCTGCTGAAGCGTGCTGGAGCTGAACTCATCAATGGTTGGGCAGAATTCATCGATGCCAAGACCTGCAAAGTATCCAGTGCTGATGGAGATATCAGGATAGAGGCTGAGAACGTCATTCTTGCCAATGGTTCTGTGCCAACTGAACTGCCTTTCATGCCATTCGGAGGTGATGTGATTTCCAGTCGAGAAGCGCTAGACCTCAAGGAAGTTCCAGATGACCTCGTGGTAGTTGGAGGAGGATATATCGGACTTGAACTAGGCATCGCTTTCGCCCATCTTGGCAGCAATGTTTCCGTGCTTGAAGCGATGGATACGGTTCTACCCATATTCGACAAGGAACTTCGACGCCCAGTTGAACTCAATCTCAAACGCTTGGGAGTCAAAGTCCATACTGGAGTCTTCGCCAAGGGGATTGATGATGAAGGCAATGTCCAATACGCGGCAAAAGACGAACAAGAGAATATTAAGACACTCAAGGCTGACAAGGTCTTGGTAACTGTTGGACGGCGTCCTAACAACAATGGTTGGGGCCTAGAAGAAATGGGAATCAAGACGAGTGAACACGGCTTCGTCATCGTCGATGAGAAGTGTGCCACGAATATGCGTGGAGTCTACTGTATTGGAGACTTGGCCGAACGCGGCGCCATGCTCGCCCACAACGCTTCATCACAGGGTGAAATGGTGGCTGAAATCATCGCTGGAAATATCCGTGAATGGGACCCTGTGGCAGTTCCAGCCATCGTGTTCACCGAACCAGAGATCGTTGAAGTCGGACTCTCACCAGAGCAGGCAAGTGCAGAGGGGCACCCTGTTATTGTCGGTAAATTCCCACTGGCAGCCAATGGTAGAGCATTGACCATGGAGGCTGAAAAGACTGGTGGATTCATCCGCGTGGTTGCCAGAGATGATGACCACCGCATCTTGGGAGTACAGGCAGTTGGTTCACATGTGAGTGAGCTATCTGGAGAATTCACACTTGCAATAGAGATGGGAGCGTTGCTTGAGGATGTTGCTGGGACCATACATGCACACCCAACAATGAGTGAAGCATTCCACGAAGCTGTTCTGGCAACTCTGGGTCATGCCATCCACATCACCTAGAATCCTTAATGGAAAACAGTCTTAGTGGCAATCGTCTTGTCCAATTCATGACCGAGGACTATTCGTCGAGTGACCTGACCTGGGGAATCGCCCTTCATGCTGGAATCGGTATCGCCCTTGGGATTGGAATCTTCATCCAAGGATTGATTGATGATTCTACGTTGATTCTGACCTTCCTTGGAGTGGTTGCCACCGCTCCTTTGTTGGCTGTATTGGCAGCCATGCCGGTGGGAATCATCAACGGCAAGAAAATTGTGAATTCAATGGCTGCAATCAAGTGTTCTGCACTGTCTTGTGGCATCGGTTTCTTGGCAATGTGGGGGGCTGTTGTAATCTTCCTACTCTTATCGGTAGAGATTTTGACCGATAACAGCACAGGTGATGCTGCTGTTGATTTGCTATACTACATGTTCCTCGCTCCCGCTGGAGTGGCGATGGGGGCGGTTGCAGCATGGGTCAGCAATACCATGGTCTTCCACTCATCTCCTTCTCCAGTAGTCG
>JASMHR010000008.1:25319-33556 GCA_030750665.1 Candidatus Poseidoniaceae archaeon | reverse complement strand
GTCGCCGTGTTCTTTAAATAGGGGTTTATAAGCGGACATACCATGAACAAGGATGAAGAACGTCTAACTGTGGTGAATGTGGTCGCCTCTACTCGAGTCGCCGAAGAACTTGACCTACCTGATATCGCAATTCAACTCAATTGTGAGTATGAACCTGAGCAATTCCCTGGAGTGGTTTATCGAGTCACTGACCCTAAACTAGCCATCCTCATGTTCCGCAGTGGTCGTGCAGTTTGTACTGGTGGTAAAGATGAACAGAACATTCACACTGGAATCGATCGGATGATCAAAGACCTTCGTAAAGCTGGAATCACCACATGGGACCTGAAGGATGTAGAGATTGAAGTCCAGAACATGGTGGCAACATATGCCCTACACTACCCAGAGGATTACGATGGAACCGCTCTACGAGATACTCTCGACATGAAGATGGGTACTCCATTGGCTGGCCTACCACGAAAGTTGAACCTCAACAACTTGACTTTTCACCTACCTTTCGACAAGGTCGAATACGAACCAGAGCAATTCCCTGGTCTCATTTATCGTTTGGATCATCCCAAGGTCGTATGCCTTATTTTCGGTAGCGGAAAGATGGTTATCACCGGTGCTCGACACAAGGACGAAATCCTTGAGGCCGTGCAGATTATCCAAGATGAATTGGCCGACCTGCTTTGATCAGCAACAGTCGCCGTCCACTTGTATGGGTGGACACTTATTGTCTCCATATGAGCATGGCACGCAACAATCTCCTGTTCTTGGGCGCAGTATCTCAGCACACTGAGGACAAGGCACAAATGCCAGACAAGCATTGATGGGCATCTGCAATAACCATGAGAAACTGCATGATGGACAAGAAATCGTGCTCTCCAATTCAATGTTCATGCCACCCCCTCTGGGGGTGGCCTTCATGAAGAAGCGTGTTGCTGGAGGTGATGATGAAGAGGCACGCCTTGCTGCTGTTCGTTCTCTTGCTGATGCCCATGATTCCTGCGCAGCATAACGATTTTGGGGTCATCCAATACTCCTCTTCAGGGTCCACATCCGAGGTGGCTGAAGTGCCAACGTGGCGGGTCGGAGACAAATGGGTGTATGCAGGAGCATTTGATGCTGAGACTCTGATCAAAGAGAGTGGGGTTTCTGCATCGGTCGGAGAGATCAATGGCGATGCTGAAATGGTGGTGCTGGAGATTCTGACGATGACCGTGGAAAATGAATCAACCTTGGTATACAAAACCAGAATGACTGCTGAATTCGATAAGAATGGCGTCGATCTGGATGGCTATAATGGCAACCTGTACATTGATTTCACCTTCGTTGAATATTATCGAGTCAGCGACCTTGCTTCAGTGATGAGCGACCTCTCTCTTGATGTGGAATTCCGTGCACTCGGATTCATCAATATTGATGTTGCAGCCATAACCATCAGCAATGAATACGCTCCTCCCAATGAGATGATGGATTTCCCCATGCGTCTGGGAGAACGGTGGATGAACAATTACACGCAAGACACCAGTTGGTCTGGTTCATCTGATTACATCACTCCATTCCCTGCTGATGAAAGTGGTTCTGAGCAATCTAATTTTGGAGTCACTAAACTCGGAGTCCCAATCAACTCACTAGGCCATACAATCTCCTATGGCGGTTGTTCAGATTCCTTCGAGGTGACCGGTTGGAACGATGATGGAACGAAGGAAAGTTACCGCTGGTTCTGCCCGGCCATCAGAAGTCTTGCATGGATCCATACGGAAGATGATGTCGGATTGACGATGGATTTCCGAATCAAGTCTTACGAGCCTGTGGCCTCTAGTGGCGTCGATGCGAACAGCAACCCTGGAACCAGAGATGAAAGTGTGCAGGTCGACCTCGAATTTCCGCTGTTCTCTCTCGATACCGACCTCAGTGTATGGGCCAATACCTCGACCTCAAGAGCAGGTGAAATGATTGAGTTTCGGCATGAGCGAACAGGACTCATTCAATCAGCACAAATCCAATCAAACGGTTCAGCTCATCTATTCTTCGATAGCGGCCATGAACTCG
Source organism: Candidatus Poseidoniaceae archaeon (assembly GCA_030750665.1). GTDB lineage: Archaea > Thermoplasmatota > Poseidoniia > Poseidoniales > Poseidoniaceae > UBA226. The sequence goes on along the minus strand of JASMHR010000008.1, from coordinate 31,519 downwards.
ATGCCTCGTATACTTCCACTGATTACTCAAGTCACGGAATCATCGCGTGGTTCAGCAGCATTGGGATGATCGGTGCGTCGACACTGACGCTGGACGAGGACGTTGTCGCTCTGGATCTGATGGCTGTTCCAGACCGTGCCTATATCGAACGTAACCGTTCAGGTGTCGTCTCTGAACTCAATGAGTTGACTGGTTGGAATGTCATTCCGGGAGATGTACTGCGAATGGAATTACCGGTGATGAATCGCGGCATCACAACTAGTGCACCTGCTTCAGTATTGATGACCGACCCCAGTGGCAATCAGACTACTGCTTCGATTCCTGGATTGCCAAGCCTTGAACAGACGACCGTTGAACTGTTCTGGATGGTCCCTGAAGCCGCAGATATAGGTAACTCTTCTGTCCAATGGACAGTCATTCCTGGTGCGATGAATTCGGGAGATGCTGATTCAAGTAATGACCTTGGTAGCCTGATGATCTTCATTGGCAGAATCCCCACAGTATTAATTCAGAATCATTCTGCAGTTCTCACTCAAGATGTACTCACCATTGATGCCAGCGCCAGCAGTGACCCCGATGGTGGTTTGGTTTGGTGCTCATTCTACATCGAATACGACGATGGAATTGCTCACAAGAACGTATGGACCACTATCTGGACCGCTGACTGCATCCTGAATTGGACATGGTATGATGATGGAGATTACACGGTCCTGATCAATGTGGTAGATGAAGAACGTGACAATGTGGAACATACACAGATGGCCAGCATCATCAATCGCCCTCCACAGGTGAGAATCATTGCCAGCCGGGACAATGCTTCCTCATACGGAACAATTTCACTGCTGGCTGTTGGTAATGATAGCGACTCAGAAGACCCTTGGCCGGGTGTAGTCGATGTACACTGGCCTGATGCTCAATGTTTGGAGGGTTGGTATACACATGAGTGCACGGTCACATGGAATGAAGAAGGCTTGCGTAGATACACTGCGGTAGCCACTGATGACGACGGTTCAACCTCTGAATCAAGTGTAGATTTATTCTACAACAATATCGCCCCATTCGACCTTGATATCGAATTATGGAGTCAGAATGGGATGGTGGAGCAAGATCAGCAAGGAGCATGGCATGTCAATGAGGACAGCGAACTGATGCTGGTTGGTATTGCAGATGACTCGCTCAATGACCTAGAAGACCTATTGCATTCATGGTCGCTGACTGATGGCGCTGCATTGGTTGACAGCAGTAGAGGAGCCAGCACTTCAACCGCTGCACTTTGGAGTGAATCAGGCGAACATAATATCACTTTGCGAGTCACCGATGATGATGGCTCATACAGTGAAAGAAACGGTTTGGTGGAAGTTCATAATATTCCACCAACCATCAGCGGAACTTCCAACCCACTACCGATTGCAGAAGGGCAGAGATTGACACTTGATGCCATGGTGAATGATACCTCTTCGGACAGAGAAAACTTGCAGGTCTGTTGGGATTTGGACCCAGGTATCAACAAGGATGAAATCGGTTCAGCAGATGATGATTGTGATATCGTAGGAATTGAATTTGAATATCAATGGCAATTTGAAGGTGAATATCCAGTGGTGCTCCACGTTGTAGATGATGATGGAGCCAGGGCCAGCGAGGTGGTCAATGTGACAGTAATGAATCAACGCCCAAGAGTGAAGGTGGCAATACCTGAAGTCATCTACACCAATCAATTGGTGGAACTGGATGCTTCATCAACTTCCGATTCTGAGAATGATGAAGTTGGACTTGACTTCATGTGGGACATGGATGCAACAATCGACAGTAATGGCGACGGAGATACCAGTAATGATGTTGATGAAATGGGCATGAAGATCAAGAAACGGTGGAATCAGGCAGGTGAATATCAAATCGTACTGAGAGTGGCTGATGAAGACAAGAAGAATCCGGGAATAAAACTCCTGACCATAGTGGTGGTGGAGGATGAGAGCGGACTACTCGATACTGTTTCCGATCAAGTGGTAGGACCGGATGCTTCGATTCTAGTCCAGATAATGCTCGGCGTTTTGGGGCTGCTGCTGATCGCCTTCATCGTCAGTCGCTTCAGGCCCAAGGATGAATCTGAGAACTGGGTCGATGATGACCAGGCAGCAATTGCCGGTGGAATGGACACAGAACTATTATCTGGAGACCCAAGGCATTCACCACCTGAATATGCCTTCGAGCAGTCCTCCCCCGCTCCAGTTGCAGTAGAAACCACACCTGTTCTACATAACCAGACAGAATTGCAGCCAGTACCAGAGAAGTCTGAACAGCCCACTGAAGGTTCAATGGCCAACCTTCTCAGTGATTTAGATATTTGAACGGCGATACGGGGGTTTCATGTGTGTTAATCCCGACGGGCTGGTATGCAAGCGCGGAACTTCATCGCCCTCGGCTTGATGCTATTGTTGTGTCTCACCCCATTCTCTCAATTGAATTTGAACGAAATTGAAGAAGATTCTAGAGAATTCACATCAGGAGGTCCGTTGTCCTTTGTCAATGATGTTCCATCTTGGCAGATTGATGATAAATGGGTCTATGAGACCGATTTCGATGTTGCTGGACTGGTGGCACAACTCGATGATCCAACCGCCTCTGTCAATACCTTGGGTGGAGATACCACTGAAGAAGTAGTGGACATCATCTTCCACGTACTTGATGATGGAACTCAACATCTCGTTTACAAAGTGAAGTCTGAGGGAGATTTCACCTCGGGGAACAATGGGGCTGCCCTTGAGGGCTACACTGGAAGAGTGGATGTAGAATATGAAGGGGAGGATTTGATCAGGGTTTCTGATTTGGCCACCATCTCCAGTTCATTCTCAATAGATGTGGAATTTTTGCCGTATAACATCGGTTTTCTCTCTCAAGATGTCGCTGACATCACAATCTTGAACGAATATAATCCGCCTCTTGAAAAATACGATTTCCCAGTAGCCTTGGGTGAAAATTGGTATGTAGAAACACAACAAGACGTCGACGGAAGTGGTCAATCAGACTATTTTGAACCTGATGAAATCGATCAATCCGGGGCTGAGAACTATTCATTCCAGGTCAGCGATGAGGGCACACCGAGTGAAAATGGAACTAATATTCTATACAGCGGATGCTCCAATTCATACAAGATCAATCAATGGAATGAAAGTGCAGTCAAAACTGGATTCGAATGGTACTGTCCTGCTGTTCGTGGTAAAGCATGGTCAAATGTCTACATCTCTCTAGGGTTGGAGATAGACTGGATGCTAAAAGAGTACTTGCCTGCCAATTCATCCGGGGTCACTGCGGCCAGTAACCCTGGCGCAAGACAGATCAAAATAGATGTTGAACCACAATTCCCAGCAGCCCTTCCCAACGCACAGGAAACGGTATGGGGAAACTACTCATGGAATGGAGGGCCCAATCCAAATACAAATCTTCAGGTCAGATGGGATATTGATGAAGGAATCTGGAATATCAATACCGATGTAAACGGAGTTTCACATCATAATTTGTCGGTGGGGACCTCAGACGATGACTCTCCATCAAATGATGATGTAGGTAGTCATGGTGTCATCATCTGGGACCCCGTTCAGAAGATTGTTGGAACTCGTACTATCATTCTCGACCCGAATGTGGTCGGTATAGATCTAGCTGCGCGTACTGATCATCTTCTCATCGAACGGGTACGCGGCGATGAAAACACTTTCCTTTCAGAAGCCATTGGTTGGAATGCGGTTCCGGGAGACTTGCTCAAGATGAGTTTGCCGGCTCAAAACCTAGGTATGTTGGTCAGCAATCAAACCGAATTAGAGGTCGATGCACCCGATGGTTCAACCATCAGAGGTGTGATTCCTCCTCTAGCAGCCTATCAAGAAGCCCGTGTTGAAGTGAATTGGACCGTACCAGTGGACCAAGACATTGGAATGGTCGCCATCAGTTATGAGGTCGACCCAGATGGTCTCATCTGGGATGATGCCAATCTCTCCAACAACATTGGAATCTTTGAAATCTACATTGGTAGATTGGCGATACCGATCATTACCGCCAATGATCCGGTCTGGACCTTCGACAATGTCACCATCGATGCAACTGGTAGCATTGATCCAGATGGTGGCACCTACAGATGCGAATTCAGAGCCTTCAGTGCTGAGGGGGTGGAATTCAATGCATGGGAAGATGATTGCATCTGGGAATTCAACTGGTCGGACGATGGAATCAGATTAGTGGATGTATTCGTCATCGATGAGGAGAATGACAGGGCTCACGGAGTCATCAACATCACTGTCGTCAATCGTGCACCTTGGCTCAATGTCTCCGCTCCAGAATCAATCATCGTTGGAGAAAAGGTGACAGTTGATGCTTCTGACCATGGAGATATCGACACAATCTCGCCATTATCGGATGTCTCTATCTCCTGGCCTGAGACTATCATATGTGAGGGAGGGGCGGCTGCACATATCTGCACATTCACTCCAAGTACAGAAGGGAATATCTTCGTCACCGCAACCGCTACCGATGATGATAATGAAACAACACAAGTCGAGGTTCTGATCAAAGTCCTCAACAGAGCACCTTCAATTTCATCGGTGAAGGTCTTCAACCAAAGTGGTGAGATGACCACTCTCGACGGGATTTATGATGTATTGGAGAATGAGGAAATCACTATCAACAGCATGGCTGATGATTCAGCAAATGACATGCTTTCTCTAGTCTTCAACTGGTGGTTGGATGCTGAAGTCGATGAAAATGACACTGTGACAACCGATGGTTACGAATCCAACATCACAAAATCTTGGCAATCGAGTGGCCTGCACAAGGTCTGGGTTGAGGCATGGGACGATGATAGTGCTACCAGTGAACGTATCGAGATTCAATTCATGGTAGAAAATGTCGCTCCAACTCTTGACGCTCTAGATCCTGTTCATGTTGTTCATGAAGACAAGATGGTCTGGATAAATGCCACTGGCTCTGATTCACCCAGCGATATGGAATCCTGGTTCTGGTGCTGGGACCTTGATACCAGCATCAACAGCGATGGAAATGGCACTACTGCAGACGACTGTGATTATGAAGGTTCAGAGTTGGCAATGGCTTGGAATCAAACTGGTCTCTACAATATCGCAGTCACTGTACAAGATGATGATGGCGCTTCTGCTATGCGCTCAACAACCATCAATGTGAAAAACAGGCCACCTGAAGCGAATATCGGTATCGCCAATGGAAGCATGCCTGCCAGCATTGTTGTAACCATTGGAGACAGCCTTTCCTTGACCGCCGAGAACAGTTCGGACTCGGACTCTGATATGGCTACACTGCAATATCATTGGGACCATAGCGGACTCGATGGAAACGGAGACAGTGATCTTTCCAATGATATCGACCATTCGGGGATGTATTACGAAGCAAATTTCGACAGAGTAGGTACTTTTACCATCACTCTGACCGTCATTGATGACGATGGAGACTGGGACCCTGTCTTCATTGAAGTACTGGTAGAGCCGGAACCTGAAGAAGGGCTGTTTGCTGGATTCATGGGCGAGGATGGAGGCACAACTGTAGGCTTGTCAATACTCATCATCTTCGTTCTACTATTGGTCATTGTAGTCATGCTGAGACGTGGTGGAGAGGATGACATGCCAGATGTGGATTGGACCCTGCCTCCTGCTTCTGTAGGTCTATTGGAATCAGCACCTCCACCCATTGACGTGCCTAGTCAACTACCTACAACTACTGCACCGTTGCAAGAAGCGACGCCAGCCTATGCTCAGACTACAGCCTATGACCCAGCAGCATTTAGCCAAGCACCCAGCGCGGCTGCAGCATCTCCACTCGATGTATCTACACCGATTATCGCTGAGCCTGCTTCCGCTCCACAACCTCTGTCAAACACCCCTCCAATACCAGCAGGTGGACTACCTGCCGGTTGGACCATGGAACAATGGGAACACTATGGAGAACAGTGGCTCGCCCAGAACATGACCGCCTCACAACCTGCTGCTCAATCACCTGTTCAACCGACGCAATCAAACGTGGATGACCCGCTCGCCGGTCTGCTCGATGGCTTGGACTTCTGAGCAGAGGTTGACTCAAATGGCTAATCTATGGCAATTCTTTGGACTGCCAGACCCAGATGGGCCTGACAAGAACGACAAGAAGAGACAAAAAATCCCTGGAAATCAGCCTATCCGACCTGAGCC
>JASMHR010000008.1:0-25309 GCA_030750665.1 Candidatus Poseidoniaceae archaeon | reverse complement strand
GACAAGCCAGTTCAATCCAGAAAGGCTCCATCAGTTGATATGAATCGACTCTGGAGAGGTCCCATTACACCAGATGGAGAGAAATTCCACGACTTGGCTTTATCTTCAAACAAGAAAAGCGAACCCGCTGAAGTAAATCGCGGATTGAGATACGTAGTCCCGGATGACAAACATCGATTACCTCTCGAAGGAATGCAACAAAGACTGAATGGAGGAGATGTATTGGTAGTGGACCTGAGAAACCTGATCCATATGGATGCTCATCAGAATGCTTGTCGCAGATTGCTGAGAGAACTTGCTGACTCCATGAAACTCCCTGCCTTCTCTTTGGATGAAGAGGAACGAATCCTACTGATGCCAGGGATTGGGATAACCATCGACATCAACAATCATTCTCTCGGTCTAGCACCGATGATTTCCTGAATCGCTGACATCGCAGCTTCTGCAAAACCAAGAACCACTATCTCGTGACCATCCATGAGGCGTGTATACTCCCGCATTGCTCCTGCCATGTCATAGCCCCCAGCCTTACCTTTCCACGACCCGCTATGAATCAGGTCATCCAGCGCATGTGCATCCAATTCCTCAATTTCGACAAGAGCCCGCTCAACCCATATCCATGCACGGAAACCTGGTTCTACCAACAATTCAGATTCTCTATCGAAGTTACTATCGATACTGAAATCCTCTGGAACTATCAATGCTGTTGCAGACCATACTGCATGAATCCTTCCTGATAATCTAGATAACATTGCAAGCGCAGATATTTCATCATCTGGTTGCCCCAATGCTAGATGGACATCATCTGGGTCCGCAACCAAGGTATCAGAAACCAGTGCAATCATTTCTTGCACATCTTCAGGCCAACGTGAAATAGCGGCATAGGCTTTGGAATGACAAATGTCCCGAACCTGTTCATTCACTGAAATGGTGCTGTTGATAGATTCCTTATGGCCAACCAATGGGTGTTGTTCAACCTCTAGGTCTGGAAACTTCTGACCTAGACTGGTCATGCGTCTGGGCGAGGCTGATGCCAGCCACAGTCGCTGCGCCATAAGACTCCCTCGAGGCTCTGAGACATGGGCATTGCGGACAGAAGATTCACTCCTTGCATCGTGGTCCTCTTGGGGTCGGTTTTATCTTGTGGAGGGATATCGACGGGTCGGTGATTGAATGGAGGGTCGTGACAGAATACCAACACATGTCATCGGATTGGATGAGAACATGCAAGGTGGTATCCCTAAGGGACACATCTGCTTGGTAGCTGGTGCAAGCGGCTCGATGAAGTCAAGTTTGACCTTCTCGATGCTGTATAATGATGTTCTGCATGGCGATTCTTCAGGAATCTATGTGACGCTTGAACAGGGCAAAGACAGCCTTCGTTCACACATGGCTGGAATGGGGATGAACGTTGATGATTCCAGAGTCCGCAACCGCATTGCTATCATCGATCTGGCTGACCTTCGAGTACAACTCGACGAACAAGGCATGTCGGGCCGTGTTGACTGGATGGGACAATTGATCAAACAACTGGCTAATTATCGCCAAAGCATTGGCTTTGAGACCTTGATTTTCGACAGCCTTGGTGCTTTCTTCACCTTGACAAAAATGGAGAACCCCAGAGACGAGATATTCCGACTTTTCGAAGCAGTACGCCGTCTTGAGTTGACTTCTTACTTCATCTGTGAAATGACCGGTGAGAATCAGAAACAATACGGAGACTATGGCGTTGAAGACTATCTTTCAGATGGTGTCATCCACTTGGTGATGGACCGTAAGGATGACCAGATTACCAGAAAACTAGGTGTGGTCAAGATGCGACATACTGAACATCTTCTCGGCTACAGAGCCTTCAACTGGCAACCTGACCAACAGAGATTCAAGGTTGGCGAGTGAAACTCATTCCACAGTTACCGATTTAGCCAGATTTCTTGGCCTATCGACGTCGCAATCCCTGTCGATGGCAACATGATATGCCAATAATTGACAAACCACGTTATGCATGATAGGTTGCAGCAATCGGTGAGTCTTGGGAACTGTGATTACGACATCAGCATGAGCACTTGCTTCCTCATCCCCTTCCACTGCAATCATGATCACACGGGCTCCACGTGCTGCAACTTCTCTGACATTTCCAAACAACTTCTGCTGAATTATTCCATCAGAAGATATCACTACCACTGGAGTCTGGGCATCTTTGTCAATCAAGGCCAACGGGCCGTGCTTCAATTCTCCACCAGCATAGCCTTCAGCATGAATGTAGGAGATTTCTTTCAACTTCAAAGCGCCTTCAAGAGCAATTGGATAGGAAGAATTCCTTCCGAGGAAGAAGGCGTGATTCTGGTTGTGGAACAACCTTCTTGCTCGCTTCAATCCCTTCTCCAGTTGAGATGAGGCAAGGAGTCTTTCCATGGCATTCGGAAAACGACGGGCGGCATTATTGATGACCGCCAACTCCTCAGAACGAACCTTGTTACTCAATCTACCCAACCGAAGAGCAACCAATAATCCTCCCAATACCTGTCCGGTGAAAGCCTTGGTTGAAGCAACCCCAATCTCCGGACCTGCACGTATTCCAAGTATTGAGTCGCTCTGTCTCGCAATCGTACTGTTCTCCGCATTGACTATTGAGAGAGTTGGATATCCGCGTTCTTGTGCCGTCATCAATCCCGCAAGAGTATCAGCAGTCTCTCCCGACTGACTGATTCCCAGAACCAATGCCTTGGGCCCTGATGGTGTTCCATATCGAAATTCATGTGCATGGTCAACGATGCATGGAATCCCTGACAACTCCTCAATATAATGACGTGCCATCAATCCTGCATGGAATGCAGTGCCACATGCAATGATTCTCACCAAATCAGGTTTGTATGCTATCTTCACTCCACGTAGGGTATCTCTACTCAGCCTGCCCTGCAAACAAGAACGAATCACTCCAGGTTGCTCATTTATCTCCTTCAACATGAAGGTTGGCCAACCGCCAAGTTCTGCATCTTCTTCATTCCATTGCAAAGGGGAGGATTCACGGCTAACCGGTTCTCCCTCAGAATCGAATAATTCCATTCCATCCTTTTGGAGCAGACCCCAATCTCCATCTTCGATGAAATATACTTCCTTGACCATTCCAATTAGACTGGAAACATCACTAGCAAGGTATCCAGCATCATTGAAGGCCAGAATCAGTGGTGAGAATGAACGTGCGACGAGTATCACATCTTCTCTGCCCTTGACCACGGCTGCAAGACTGAAACTACCATCAAAACGGTCGAGTGAACGCCTCCATACGGCTAACAATTGTTCATCATCCGGAATTGCATCTCCACACTCTGCATCCATTTCTTGAGCAAGAACGTGAGCAACCAATTCAGTGTCAGTCTCTGAACTGAAACAAGTATTGGAAGTCGCTTCGATAAGAATCTGTCTGAGTTGGACTTCATTCTCGAGGATTCCGTTATGTACCACTGCCACTCTGAATTGTGGGTCGCAATGTGGATGTGCATTTTCCTCGGTTGGAGGACCGTGAGTAGCCCAACGAGTATGAGCGATTCCACAGAAACCGTCTTCCATATCAACAATGATCTGCTTGAGGTTATCGAGAACGCCCTCTGCACGCATGAGGTCAAGACCTTCCGGTCGAGAAATGCAGATGCCTGCCGAATCGTATCCCCGATACTCCACTTTGCTCAAGCCTGCCATCAATTTGGATACCAGTTCCGTTTCCTGACCAACGATTCCAAAGATGCCGCACATTCAAACTCCTCCTGATTGAATTTCAGAACCACTGGGATGTTCTCCAGCTATCCTCACCCTCCGCCCAACAAAGACCTGAGAGCCAAGAATAGTACCCGGCGCAGAAACAACGCCATGGCCTATATTACAGGCTTCTCCCGTAACCAATCCAAGTCTACGCACAATGAACTCTCCCGAGTCTCCTATTTTCTGTGTTTCGCCAACATCTACGTGCACATGGCTCCTTAGAACAGATGCGGGCCCAATTACGGACCTCTGTAGCCAAGTGCCTGAATCGATTTGTACATCTTCCATCAAGAATGACGAACGTATGCGGCAAAAGGGACCGATTCTTGTTCCGGAACCCACAGTTGTAGAGCCAGTAATCACAGCCATGGGGCCAATGTCACAGTTCGGCCCAATATGCACTGGACCATCTATGACAGTACCAGGATGAATCACCACGTTTTCTGAGATGTGAACACTTCCGCGGATAACTGCTGAGGGATGAACATCGGCATCTTCACTGATATGTTGTTCGATACCATCCAATAATGTCGCATTCATGTCAATGAGGTCCCATGGATGGTCGACATCGACCCATGTGTCAGTTCTGATAGCTTCAATCTCAACGTCATCGTCCAGAAGATTTCGAATTGCATCAGGGATTCCAGTCAGTCCAACCTTGACCGTCGACTCAAATACCTCGCGCCAAAGCACTGGGCAGCGAAGAGCGCCGGTGCTGACTACTCTTCCAAGTGCCTCATGCGACGCTGGTTTCTCCTGAATTGCAGCGACAATGTTTCCATTCAGAGTCACAACTCCGAATTCTTGGGGGTTTTCGTGTTCTGCAATCAAAAGGCTCGGGCCTTCTGCAGTCAGCAAACTCTTGATGGCTGATGCTGAGACAATATTATCTCCATTCAGGATCAACACATCTTCATCAAGAGACATAGATTTCATAGCATCGAGTGCCGCACCAAGAGTTCCATGCGGTGAGGTTTGTTCAACAAAGTCCAGTTCAATTCCCAAAGCCTTGCCCGAGCCTAGACTGGAAAGAATCCTTGCTCCTGCATATCCATGAACGATGGTGGCTCTGTCGATGCCCGCATCCACCATCTCCTGAAGCAACCACTCGATTATCGGTTTACCAGCAACTGGAAGCATGACTTTGCTACGGCTATCAGTCAATCCACCCAATCTGGCACCTCTACCAGCTGCCAGCACTATCACTCTCAGATGAACACCTCAAATTTCTATGGATGAATTACAAACTGGACAGTTCACCCTCTTTCTGGTAAGATCCCTAACAGTGAACTCAACCTCACATTCTTCACATCTGGCTTGTCTATCGAGCATTGGCAGACCCTCTGCTCCTGGAATTGGAGGAGGTGGCAGGTCACCAAAGCGAGGGACTACAGGGGCGTCCATCGCTGTTGGAGGTGGAGGACTACCCAAACCATCGATCTGTGGAAGTGCCTGTGCTGATAATGCAGATTCTATATCTGTAGTGGCCTCATTGCCGAGATTCTCCGGTGGTGGTGGAAGGGGAAGACCGGACAAGACTGGGGGTAATGGCAGTCCCATATCAGCATACTCTGCCTCTTTCACTCGTTGCATTCGACGTTTCAGCCTCTCACTGGCATCATCATCACCGGCCGCTGCTTCAAGGTCTTCCTGTAGAGAAATACTTTCTTCTTTAGAATCTGGAGCCTCATCACTCTCCATTGTTATCTCCAACTCTTCATCCTCTTCCAGATCCGAATCTGTGAGAACTATCTCAACAACTTCCTTTTCCTTACTACTACTGGAACTCTCTCCGGAGACAGGGAGCGACACCAATCTGCTTCTAGCCCTTCTGATCATCAAAGTAACCATCAACATTAGGAGTAATAATGAGCCTCCAATTCCGGCTGCAATGTTCTTCTTCAACTTGTCATCACCCGGAAGTGGTGCCAATATCTTCTCCCAGAATGATGGCTCATCTATTGGCTCCTTGGTGGGATCAGTGTCTGCAAGCACCACGATTTTGAAATCTCCGAAACGATCGACAATAACTATCTGTGAACCATCATGAGAAGGTCCACCGATCACAAGACTCCCATCCATCAGTGTCGAGGACAATGATGCAGGAAGCCCAATCGAGAAGTCACTGAAGACTCCGTAGGAGATTGCATCGCCATAAACATCAACCATGTCGTGAACAACTTGTACTTCCTCGTCGACATCAATCAACACAAGATTGGATAAACCGACCGCAGGAGACCTATGCGGTTCCTCAATCGACCAAGAACCATCATTGATGATATGAGCCAGTTCAGCATCGAGACCAGAACCTTCCTTCCATGCAGCAATCAATACGTCTTCACCATCTATGTTCTTCACGACTAGAGATGGCTTGCTAGCCTCATCACCGACTGCAGTCTGGAACGACCATGCGGATTCAGTCACTCTACCGTGAGCATAGAACAGACCCATCCGCTGGATTCCAGTTGCATCATCCCTCTTGGCCTGATAGAGGATATGGATTTTCTCCTTGCCTATTGCAACCGCAGGTGGGTCGGATAGGTGGTTGGCAGTATCAATTGAATTAATGACATTACGAGTTAATATCCAAGTTTCCGGATTGGAGGGGGTTTCAGTAGAGATAAGGAAAAGACTGGTCAAATCCTGATATGTTCCTCCAGTAGAGATATCTCGATGGAATCCTGCTATCACGACTTGTTCGCCATCTGTAGTGAGTCTCAAGCCCCAGTACTCACCTTCGTTATGCTTCAAAGGAGGCATCAGTTTCTGTACTGCAGAAGATTGCCCCTTCTCATCGATGGTGGTGAACGCCAATTCAGTCATGGTGTACCCATCATCACTGGTGAATCGTCGATTCCAAACCACGTAGGACATCCCCCCTCCAGCTGGTTCGATGTCTGAACTACCAGAATATCCTGAATCCAGAGTTACATCTCCCGGCATCATCAATTTAGTCGTCATTGTTCGGACATGCAATTCACCATTTCTCTCGGTCAAGAGATGAGCTCCATCATCATGCCCAGAATAACCAAGTGGCATCTCATCAGTCTCATCGTCAAGATCCAGTTCTGAACCCTCGCCGACGACTTCAACGTCATCTATGACAATGGTGAACTCTCGCACATTGTCACTCATGTTGTAATCATCCGCTGTCACCTGTATCCGATATCGCATCAATGGCCCTTCATCTGCAGCCATTGCGAATGAATGGACATGATATCCAATTGAATCTGAACTGCCTGGAATCACCAATCCACTCTCACTGGATTGTACCGACCATCCAGAATCCGTCAACACCATCAACGAAAGGTCAACATCTACAGCGTCACGTTTACCCAGATTGTCAATTCGACACACCAGCTCAAAGGTCCGCATTGGAGTAGGAATGGTAGGTGAAGATAGGCACGCACCTTCCAGCATGGTCAAATCCACAGCATCAGGTCTGTCATTGACTGTGAAACTGAATGGGAAACTATTGTCTGAAACATCATTTTCACCCAATTCCCGTGAAGGATCTATGTCCAGACTCAGATTTCTGATTCCTGGAGTGATAGGTTTCCAAATGAATGAAACCTTCTTCACATCGCCCGGTTCAAGATGCACGATGTTGATGTCAATCGGCTGAGTGCCACTCCCTGTGTTCAATCTGATCTTGACATCCTTCGCTGCCGCATCACCATCATTGATAATCTCGGCTTCAATAACCAGATTCGTCAAGGTCAGTGCATTGGAGACTGAAACACGATGCTGAAGAATATCAACACTTCCAAGAATACTCAATTCGGGAGATGGTGGGTCATTATCGACCATGAAGGTACGACGCAATTCATCTGAAAGATAGCCGCTGGCATTCTCGAGTCTGACAGTGACTCGATGAGTACCATCCTCGACCGTCTCGGAATCCCATTCGAAACTCCATGTGCCAGAACCATAATCGACAGTTGTCAGACTATCTCCATTCGACCAATCTCCAGCATCGATGCGATACTGGACCTTAGCGGGCTCGACACCTTCCCATGTACCCCCAAAAGTGGCATCTCCAACCAAAGGATCATGTCCACTTGGAGAGGTGAATGAAACTTTGTGTTCACCAATCTTGACGTTGGAAAATGCTGATTCTGACCAATCTCCAATCTGATCCTTGGCCTTGACTTCAATCCAAGCCACCTCACCGTCGCCCCAATCTGCATCCGGTTTGAAATCGATGAGCCAGTTTCCAGCACCTCCTCCTGCTTTTGTCCAAGGCATCAAATCCTCACCATCTCTAGTAATTCGGAGAAATACTTCCTCGAACGTTCTACCGTCCAATGTTTCGTCCCATGTCCCCTTGATTCGGGTCATCTTCTCAGTTATCATCCAAGTTCCATTACTGGGTTGCGTGATATTGATGACCATGCCAGTTCCATTCTCTGAAGGTGGTGGTGGTGGTCCCTCACCGCCACCTGCCGTCAATTCATCACATTCCAGCCCTCTTGCTGCATTGACCAGACATGCTGCATCTATCAATCCGAAACCCCAGTGATCATCCCAGACAGAAGAGACCGAGGGGGCATCTGCACTACCCATTACCTGACTGTTATTTCTGATCAAGTCCTTTACTTCCTGAGGATCGAGCGTTGGATTTGCTTCAAGCATCAAAGCGATGACTCCTGAAACTAATGGAGTTGCCATACTGGTGCCATCAAGATTCTCATATTCATTATCAGCCAAAGGCTTGGATTGTCCGGGAAATTGCTGTTCTGTATTCGCACTTACGGACTTGATATTGGAACCGGGGGCGGCCACATCCGGTTTGAGTTCGTCCCAATCATTGTCATCATCATCATCATCTCGAGGGCCATAGTTGGAATATGAAGCGATGGTGTCATCACTTCGATTGATAGAATCTCGATTGTTCACTGCGGCTACTGTGATAGAACTATCCGCCGCTGCTGGTGAAGGAACTCTACGCTTGCCATCGTTGCCCATCGCTGCGACCATGACGACTCCATTTGCAGATGCATTGTTGACTGCGCGATTCTCTGCACTCGTTTCAGACCCATTGTTTCCGGTGTCACTCTGGTCTGCAGGGTTACCAACGCTACCAAAGGACATAGATGCAATATCGATTCCTTTGCTACTTGCATTGTTTCCCCAGTCAGTATCCTTGTTATCGATGACCCATTGGATTCCATTGACCGAGTTCTGAGAATTAGTTCCTCCAATATCTGTCAATACCTTGACATCAACCAGAAAAGCACCGGGTGCTGCACCCATGTATGTTCTACTGGAGTCACCACTTCCCAATGCGATTCCTGCACAGTGAGAACCATGTCCTTGAGCATCATCTGGATCATCACTGCCATCACGAAGTGATGTACTTGAAGTGGCATCATAACCAGCGACCCACTTTGGATCATCATATGATGTTGGAGAAGGATCAGGCTCATCATCAACATCATCGAAATCATTGAGGGACCTATGTTCATTGTCAACACCGGTGTCTAGAATGGCGATGACTACTCCACTTCCAGTGAAACCCATCTCATGTGCACTATCTGCGTAAACCTCACCGGCTCTGGCCAACACTCCAGGAGTTGCGGTATCGAGAGTAGGTACCATGACGTTCTGTTGCTCCACCACCACTACTCCATGCAGCGACCAGATATCCACCAACGCACTGACCGGTACTTTGTCAACAGTGATGCTGTCAATCGAATTCAGAACCTGCCACCAAGCACCTCCCTCAGTACCGACCCAGCCATGGGAGTACAGGATCTCCAAGAGACTCTCTTGTTCAGCACTCTCTGGATGCCATGCCCAGTCAACCACGATTGCAACGGTCTTGCGACCATCAGGACCGTTTATCGCTGTAGGGCTGAATGATTCAAAACGGCCATCCAACAAACGCTGCAGTCGGTCATCCATCCCGTTATGATCATCATCTGGACCGTAAGTCAACCACCAACCCCATTCCTCGGAAGCAGGTCTTCCATTCCGCTGGTACATCCGGTCTGGAACCATGCATGGAGAACCATCATCACACATTAATGGAGGAGCGTGGTCAAGTATCATGGGTTCGTTATACTGCACCCCTTTTCCTGCATCAACGACATTGGGCGATGCCAAGGATTGAATGGGTATCATCAAGACGATGAGAACTAATGCAATCATCATCCGTGAACGAGACCTCTGCACCTGCACCAACCCCTCTTCAACGATTTTCCAATAGACAGCCTGCTTTGAGCATTCCCCGTGGACGTCCTACGGACGTCAATCAATCAAGGCCAAGAAAAGTGCTTCTGCGACTCACTGCATGAAAGAGAATGATTACCGGGCTCACCACTCATCTTCAACGAAGCTCCGCACTGAGAACACTTGGCCTGTTCAGAGAGACGGTCTAGCCATGCCTCTCTGGTTTCCAACTCATCCCCTTCCTGCTTCAATCGTTCCAAAGTTCTCGCAGCCTTATCCGATAACGGATGTGCAGAGCCAATCCAAGGGTTCTCTTCAAGCGATGCCATCCCACCTTTGCGGTGATTTCTGGCAGCCTCTATCGCTCCGGACTGACTAGGGCCTGAATCCTTGGTATCTGGCATCATTGGCCCCCCTCTTGCAATGGGCCTACCCAATGCATAACAGACCAAGAATCCGGAAAGGTGGGCGACGTGTGCCACATGCGATGGCTGAGACATTCCATGGACTGCCCATGCACGTGCGACTTCAATGCCAAAATACAGCAAGGCAATCAATTGTACTGGCCATGGTCTGATGATTATCAGGGGGAATTCAATTTCATCTCTTGGCCATGCTGCAAGATAAATTCCCAGAAGCCCGAAAGCAGCACCTGAAGCACCTAGACCCAATGACCATTCTCCAAGATTTGCAACGCACCACGCCAGATTTCCAGCGAATGCACCCAATAGATAGACCAACATGAATCTCGAACGGCCCAATCTCTGCTCCAATGGCACTCCTACCAAGGCGATGATCAATGCATTTCCAAGCACATGGGTGATGTCTCTCGGACTGTGTATCCAGGCTGCAGTGAGAAATCTATGCCATTCCCCTGGTTGATATATCAGGTCTGGAATTGCCACCAAGGCAATGAGAGGATCATGCCAACCCAGTCCGACCCACCATAGGATCCAAGTGAAGGTCTGGACCACATACACTAACAGTATGGAAACAGTTGTTGCCAATGCCAGACTGGTCTTGTCTCTGATAGCCATCGCATATGGCACAACTCCCGCTATCAACATCGCTGACAGAATCAGCCAATCGCCTAGGCTGAATAGTTGCCAGAGTGGCGAAATGAAGTAGACCATCTGATGGTGCACGAGAGCGACTCCGACTTGAGGACTCCTGTGATGGACCACCGAATGCTGGAAAATGTTCAATGAAGAACAATAGGGAGGTTTCATCTCTGCGATTCTCCTCGAGGATTCTGATGAGCGGAGTAAAAGTGCTTCTCTCGTTGGAGAATGTCACGGTCAACAGAGGCATGAATGCCGTTCTTGAGGATTTCAGCCTCAGGGTGAACAGCGGAGAAATCATCGGCTTGAGTGGCGAGAATGGTTGTGGAAAATCGACCGTCATTGAAACTGCTGCTGGCCTGTTGTCATTGCGCCAAGGTTCTGTCAAACATCAGAGTGACAGCGGATTACAGGTGAGCACTGACTCCAATGGTATGCGAAAGAGATTGAACCCATTCGGATTATGCTTACAAAAAGATTCTACCAGCGGAGAAGAGACTATCCTCGAACACCTACAGACCGCAGGTAGATTGGCAGGATATGATGTCGAACAGGATGAATTGTTGGACCTGTTGTTATCGTGGAATCTGAAACATCGGGCTCATGACCGTATTGCCACCTTGTCTGGAGGATTATCACGTAGAGTCAGCATCCTCGCCTCCTTGGTTCCTGCAATGGTTTCATCAGAGCCAATTCTGATATTGCTCGATGAACCGGATGATGGCCTTGACAGAACCTCTAGGGAGGCCTTGGTCATTCATCTCAAAAGCCTCGCAGGAGCTGGGCATGGAATCCTCATGGCCAGTCACGATGAAGATTTGATCGCCCATTCTGATAGAACAATATCATGGCAGGGAAGCAAAACCATCGAAAGTGGAGAGACCCCGACTACAAATGCTGCTTCCAAGCCAACCATCAAGGCTCAGCCCTGTAATCCCACTACCACCTATCGCAATTGGATAAGTGCTCAAGACGCGCGTACAAAAACCACTATCATGAATGGGGGAATCGCTGCAATACTGGTGATATTGACCACCATGGCTCTTGACCCAACAGGAATGGCAGGAGTTGATGGGTGGCGACTATGGAGTGGTCTGGTGCTGCTTCCCGCACTTGTGGTTGGTCTGATTCCGGGGCCAGGGCAGAGACTGTTGGAAAGAAATGCGGTGGGAGCATGGTGGGCCGCTCAAACAGCAGGCAGGGCACCTGATTCGGTGAGCATTCATGTGGCTGTTCTTGGACTCGTCTCCACTTGGATGGCAGTATTGATGATTCCAACTGGTGAACTTGCTGAAACATCCACTATTCATTTAGCACAACTGCTGCTCTGTGGACTGCTGCTCACCCTGATGATCAGTAGAGTCAATCTGGCCCTATGGGTCGTTCACAGATGGCTTCCCAGACCAAAACAAGGAGCACAGATGTTGCTGGTGTTCATGGTATTCCCATGGCTGTTGGCCGTAGAAGGAATGGCTCTATTGGCAGTTGAAGGAGCCAATGAAGAGATGTGGACCATGCTCATCGGTTCATTCGGTCTACTCATCTCGACCTACCTCATCCTTCATCTTGTCAGACGTGCCTGACCGACACACAGATTGAAACGGTGAATGTCAACCCAGCATCGGGGCTGAGATGTCAACACGTCTACTCAAGCAAGGATTGGCTCTATGGATTCTTGGCCTGATAGCAGCCACAGTCACCCTGCTGCTGGGTTTCGCATGGGCACCAAGTATCGATAATGAAACCATGAATGCTCCCGCTGCACAACGAATCTTCTACTGGCACGTTCCTTCAGCATGGGCCTCGATGTTGGCTTTCACCGCACTCTTCATCGGAAGTCTTGCTTGGTTCTGGAAACGTTCAGAATGGGGCTGGAGACTGCATGTTTCAGCCGCTGAGGCCGGTGTATTATTTGGCTTGATGGCAGTGACCAGTGGCCCCATCTGGGGACAGGCGGAATGGGGTGTAGCGTGGGATTGGACCGATATCAGAATCAATACCTTCGGTCTACTGACCGCTCTATCGGCCTATCTGGTAGTCGCTCGTAGATCACAGCCTGATGGTGATGATGCACGCGACACCTTCAGCGCAGTTGGCCTGTTTGGGTTTGCTCTTGTTCCCTTGACCTATATGGCAACCCGATGGTGGGAAAGAAGACACCCCGGACCAGTTGTTGGGCCTGGTGGAGGAGGGCTCGAACCAGAGATGGCGACTACGATGTGGATAGGAGTGTTTTCATTCATGTTATTATTGACTGGTCTGATGCTGATAGAATGGTTCATGGTCAGCACTGAGCAGCGGATTGCACGAATTCAGAACAATATGGATGGTGGAGAATAATGGGAGACATTGTGAATCTGGCTGTAGCGTACACGGTAATGATTGGGCTCATTGCAGCTTGGAGTTGGATGCTTGGAAAACGCTTGCTGGAAATTCAGAGTAGACTTTCGTTGATAGAGAAAGTATACGACCAGAATGAAGATGAGTGACATTCCAAATTTGACTGAAAATAAATTCAATCAGGCTTGATACTTGCCAGATATTCCTTGAGACCGATTATTGGTCCAATGGTGGTTGGGTTCTTTCCATGCAATAGAGCCAAGGCGCAACTCAACCAGTCCATGGTAATGCATGAATACAACATCGCTTCAAGCAAGGTTCGACCTTCACACTTCAATTTCCATGCCCATTCGGTTGTAAGATGTTCTGCGAACCAATCAAATCTCTGAATAATACGATGATGCATTCCTCCCCATGTCAACAGTAACAATGCCTGTTCAGAAGAGAGTGGGTCCGCATCTGGACCGACACCCCCCCAAGCGATTATCTCATTATGATTCATTTCGGGAAGAATTGCTGCTCGAGCGAATCTCGCAGAATTCTCATTCAACTGCGACGTGAATCTAGCCACCACCGCCGACATCTCGGTTGGACCGATAACAGCAATCGGGCGCTCGACCATTGCAGCAGCAAGATGAGCGATATCATTTTCGGGTCTAGAAACAAAATCGCTTTCATCAACGTGAGTCTGTAATCGGTTCAACATATCCTCTAGATCATTGGACCTTGGTTTGCGCAACAGACCGAGGCTCCAAGCCAAAGATAACTGGGTTCCAAAAAGATGTCCAAAGGCTGAGCGAGGCGGCTGACCAGATGGAACAAGGACTAGATGTGCATTATCATGCAACTCACTCAGGCCCGCCAATTCTCCTCCAGAACAAATACTGATGACGGTTCCACCATCACTGATGGCCTTCCTGACCGCATCGAGAGTCTCTTCGGTATTTCCGCTATATGAAGTTGCGATTATCAGATGTTCAGAATCCCACCAAGATGGAAGACCATGGTCTCGATGCACATTCACAGGCAAAACACCACCAAATGCAGCCAAAGAGGCAAGAGTTGAGCCTCCAGCCGCAGAACCACCCATACCTAAACAGAGGATTCCTTTCCAAGAATTGGTCTTCAGACTAGGAACCCAGGCCGGACCTGCACTGCCCAAGCGCTCAAACGAACCTCTCAGATCTGATATGAAGGAACGAAGATAGCCCAACATCCCCTCTGAATCCAACTTCAGAGCAAGATCGGCAATGGTTGACTCGCTCATCTCATTCCTCCTCCTTGTCGACCGATAGGCGCTGTAAAGCGAGCCATTCTCCTTCCACCTCTGCAAGACGAACGCTACCATCTCCTTGATGGTCATATGGGAGGCGAACCGTACTGGTCCTCCAGTTTCGAGGGTCGAGGAACTCGCCGGCTGAACTATCCACGTTCAACAATTCAACCACTTCATGGTCTCGTTGTCTACAGAGAACCTGTGCCTTCTCAAGGTCCCTCCATGAGACTCCAGTACGCTGGGAGAACTTGATCTTGGACAAAACCGCTCCATCATTGGACCAAGAAGAAATACGCCACAAATCATCCTTCCACCTTACCACATCTCCCACATCATACGCTGGCCTCCTGTAGAGTAAGGTGAGTCTGGTCAGGTCTGCGCCGTCCTTGCGGCCGACCACTGAATTTGTCTCCTTCACCTGACCTCCCCATCTCTGCATCAGTCTTCTGCCCCAGGTTCTGGCCAATGCTTTTGAGCCCATGACCACATCATAACCTCCCTGAACCTGTCCTTCATCAGTGATGAAGAACATAGGGTCTGGTTGCATTTCAGCAATCAATGAATCCAGACTGCCCCTCATCTCAACCAATTCGAACTCATCCAATCTCCTGCCTGCAGACCTCAACTGCACGGTGGCCTCGAAATAATTGCCCGCTCTTCTGGTGCAGGTCAAACATACACCATTGGACATTCTTGCCAATATCTGATGTTCCTCATGCATATGCATCCCATGGATATCTGCAATCAATTCAAGGTGAAGCCTAGTGTTACGGTCATCCACTCGTTGTGATGACAATGAGATATTCAGATTCCTGACATCTTCATGGACCTTCAGAACCCTTTGGGTCAACTCCTCCCAGAGGTCCTCCTCAGCGATTTCAATCCACCTTCCCTGAACCTCAACCAATCCACAACGGGCACATCTCAGGTGTTGAACCGTACTGGGAATCTCAGCAAGAGTGATTCTCTGACGAAGGCATGACTCACACATCCGCTCGTGAAGCAATGGCGGTGGCGAACCACAAATGATGCAGAAGTCTCCCCCCAGTTCCATGCCTTTCACCGTTCGCGCGGTCTTGCCGCCGGCTTTCAATATGCGGGTCAGGATTCTCAATATTTCCTACCGATGAGGAATTGTGGATCAGGAAACTGAAGAAGGGCTTCATCCCTTACACTTCTATTCACCACTCCAGGTAGATTTCCATCCTCTGGCTCCACCCATGAAAGTTGGAGGTGAAGATGTGGAGGCCAACCTCCATTGACAGATTCATCACCGAACCAACCTATCAACTCCCCACTCGAAACCTTCCTTCCTGCCTTGAACAACTCGGTAGACTGAGTCGAAAGGTGGCCATATAGGATGAAGAGTATTCGATCTGAAACTTGGTGTATGGTGACTATGGTATTGCCATAATCGCCATCTTCAGAGTGATACCCCGACCAGAACACCTCACCATCAAGGCAAGAGTGGACTGGGGTATTTACTGGCCCTCCGATATCAAGCCCCATATGCAGGTCCCTCTCATCGTTGAATATTGCTGATGTGTAGATATTCGGCCTTACCTCGTCGTATTTCCCTATCGAATAAGGCAAAGGACACTCCCAGTCATTGGGTTGAGGTTTTGAGAAATCATGCAGATAAACCTCCTCAGGAAGACTGACCGGTTGGCTTGCAGCCAATCCAACGAGAAGTGCTGCATCATTCTGCTCTTCCATGTTCTCCTGAGATAGCCCCTCTCCTTGATGGTTCTCTAACATCGTTGAAGGACTTCAACCGACTCGTCGCTTCGGTGAGTCAATGATTGGTGGGGCATTGGAGGTGCTGACCAACACCGTTCTGGCAATAGTTTTGATCTTCGGATTAGCAGCTATTCCGGGGTTGGCACTGGCTCGAATCATCGATAAAGACAGCGATTTTCGACGTTATTTATTGCTCAGCCCAGCCCTTGGAATTTTCATATTACTGACTCTGGCTGGGCTCTCAGTTCTATTTTCAGGAGGATTTTCACCAATCCTGCTGCTGATTCTGGTCATCATTGCCAATATCTTCGCATTCAGATATATTCTCAATACGGAAATTGCCCCCAACAACAGTTCAAAGAAAGAAAACGAGACCTTGCTCAAGGTTGCAATCACTCTTGTCCTGTTCTGCTCGCTCTTACCCCTGTTCCTGTTCAGAGTTCCAAATGGAGTGGACTGGATTGGATTCGCTACTCTGACCAATCTATACGCGAGTACTGGCGTTACAGAGTTGTCTCACCCACAAATAGTATCTTGGACATATCCGCCTGCTTTTCCTGCCCTCGCTGCATGGCTACAGACAATACTCGATATCCCTGCCAGTGACGCTGTTCATCTATTGGGAAGACTGACATTGTTAGCAGTCATCCTTGGAATTGGAGGAATCGCTGAGAAATGGAATGCTGGTGCAATGACACTGGTTGCCACAGCACTCGGATTCGGACTCTTCGTCAAGGCTCATGACTCGGGATATCCTACTCTTGCTGCACAGACAGGGGTCATTATCGGCATCGTGATGACAATTCAGAACAATGCCAATAATTCACGACTTCACCACGCCATTCTCGCACTGGTCGTGCTGATGACAGGAATCATTCATCCAACCGGATCAATCTATCTGGTTCTACTCATTTCCGCGGGTATGTTGTTCAGATTCAGGTTATCAAAGAAACGAGATGATGAGGCAATGCTGGCAGCTTTGGCTACGTTGACCGCGGCCATGTTTGTCACCTTGTACTTCTTCTCCTCAAAAATGGAGGGTATGCCGATACACGCAGAATATGGTTGGCAGGGAGGTTTTGCGATGCTTCTCTACAACAGCCCGATTCTACTAGGACTCGGAATCTGGTCATCATGGAGGTACAAGGACTCACTGGAAGGCGGAATCCTTGGCCTCTGGCTACTACTATTGTGGCTGTTGACCTTCCTTCATCTGCTGTCTGGATTTGAGTTCCTAGCGATGTTGACGTTGTTCTCCTATGTCCTATACAGTATGGCTTTACACGCTTTCCATATTCCACTGGCCCTATTGGCAGGAATCATTCTGAGCAAGAATGCACGACTGAACTTGAATGGGTCAAAGACCAGTTTATTGGTTCCAGAATGGCTACCTAGAGCAGCCACTGCGTTTTGTTTATGCTTCTTGATCATAGGGCAATCTGCAATCATCGCCTTAGCCAATCATCAGGAGGTTTTGGTGCACAGCGACGGAGATGATAGCATTCTATCCCATCTTGAAGCACTTCCAAGCGGCTCTCTGGTCTATACCGAACAAGCACATTGGGGATTCATCATCGAGACTCCAGAAAATATCCATTTCACCTCTCATCCGATTCTCGGAATAATGGAGGATGAGAGCGACCTTCAGAATAGAGCAACAAGTGCAATGCGAGCAGACGATGGTGTTGCACTCAAGGAAATGGGGGTGAACTATGCCTTGACCAGTCCAATGAGCCTGTTGGGAGCCACCTTGGTTGAATCACGATGGTGGCGGCCGATGGCGGTAGAAGACGGAGCACGACTCTGGAGCATGGGTAGCCATGCCACCTCAGGTCAGAAGGGGATGATGTCAACCCCCAGTGAGAGTGATTGTGGAGAAGGATGTGAATGGAGACCCGACCCTTGGAGAGAACATCGCTGGTGGAATCATGATGGCATCAGCGATTACAGGGCATTCTTGACCGATGGAAGTATCTCTTGGACTGCAGAACTTCCAGATAATATTCCTATACATGGAGGGACTCTTGAATTGTTCTTCGATGCACCAGAAGGTCTGCATGTCAAATTCACTCTTGAAGGAGGACTTGAGATGAATCAAACCACGACCAAAGGTGGATGGCAGACCTTGATTCTTGAAACATCACCATTCGGCGAACAAGTGAATCTGAGTATCGAAGTGAGTGGAGGAGGGGGGATATGGTTGAATCCAACCGGACTCAGTGGAAGAGGAGACCGCCTATTTGATGAATGTGGTGTCAGGATACATTGGGTTGAAGTCAGAGAGTTCGGGATGATGGAAGCGCCAACGTGATGTATGCAGTGCTCTCTGAATGTAGCCGGTGAAGGTTCTAGTATTGCTCCCGACCCTCGACGAAGAGGAGGCTCTGCCACAGGTTTTGGCATCGATTCCTAATGGTGAATTGGCAGCAAAAGGAATCTCCTTCGATATCCTTGTGGTAGATGGGGGAAGCGTGGATGATACCCTTGAAATCGCCGAGCAAGCGGGTTGTCGAGTACTTTGTCAGGAGAGTAAAGGAAAGGGACTTGGACTCCGGTTAGGATTCGATGCCTTTCTTTCCGGAGACTACGATAGACTGGTGATGTTGGATGCCGACGCCACCTATGACCCAGCCGAGATTCCAAGATTATTGAAGGCCCTTGACAAAGGTGCAGACATCGTCATTGGTTCAAGATTACGCGGGAAGATGGAACCAGAAGCCATGAGCCACCTGAATTACCTTGGCAACAATATTCTGACGTGGATAGCAGTCTGCTTGTACGGAGCAGAAGTATCAGATATCTGCTCGGGATTCTGGGGTTTCACCAGAAAGGCGATTGCAACACTTGACCTCAATTCAATCTCCTTCGAGATCGAGGCTGAGATGTACGCCAGTGCAGCCATTTCTGGACTAAAGGTCACTCACGTTCCTGTCAGTTATCGCAACCGTGTTGGAGAGCCAAAACTAGGTTCCTTGCACGACGGGACGCGCATTCTACGCAAGTTACTGACGCGACGCTTCCTGCACAGAGTCGTCAAGTGAAGCATCCTCGGATGCTGATTTCACTCTTCTTCTCTACGTAGTGCGAATACCAGTACCGCTCCAAGCAGAGCAGTCATTGCAAGAATACCAGTGAATCCTGGCACGAAACTTGCTGCACTCGCGCTCTCATCATCGTTCTGCTCATCATTGTCGTCAGCAGCAGGCTCCACTATTACCTTGAATTCGAAATCGCCGCCTGCAGTCTCATCAGACCACTCAGCACCGAATTCGAATTGGCCACTGAATCCGGATGGAACCGTCAACTGGATGTATTTCGCCATCGAACTAGCCTGTGAACCATCGTTTCCATCTATCGTGAATGTCGCATCATCTCCGAATGGAGGTTCGACAACTAGAGTCAATGTGTCTCCATCATCATCCCAG
The DNA here is from genome assembly GCA_030750665.1 of Candidatus Poseidoniaceae archaeon. GTDB lineage: Archaea > Thermoplasmatota > Poseidoniia > Poseidoniales > Poseidoniaceae > UBA226. The sequence goes on along the minus strand of JASMHR010000008.1, from coordinate 5,537 downwards.
CAATTGAAGTAGATAGTGATTGTTTCACCTTCTGTCACCACGATATCATCAACACTGTCTCCAGCGGTAAGAATAGCCATACCAGAATCAGTCAGATCATCGCCATCGCGATACCACTCGATAAAGCACTGTGGTAGGGAGTTGACCTCTGGTTCTGGTTCTGGCTCTGGCTCTGGCTCATCATCCTCGAACATATACGTGAATTCCATTTGACCTGGCATCGTATCATCACAGGTCAGCGATAACGACCAATCACCATTCTCTTCCTGAGTGAAACCATCCTCCGCTACTGTAATCGACCAACCGTCAACACCTGCAGCAATTAAAGAAACACTCCAATCCTCTGGCATATCATCTTCACAAAGAGGCTCACCTGCACCCTCATCGCTGAATAACCCAAGAATACCTGATTCTGTGAAATCGAGGTCTATGCTGAAAATCATGAATTCAGTGAAATAGATATTCTCTCCATTCACCAAGCCATATATGCGCTCACCTTCTACTTGGAATTCATCTGCTCCCAGCATGTGACCATTCCAAGAGAATTCGTCACCACCGCCGTCGCCATCATCATCCCACTCGTGCTCATCTTCCTCCATCAACCACATCAACAACATGTCCATCTCAGATTGACTGATCACGCCATCACCTTCACCATCGTTCAAGTCTGAATCGAGAGCAGCAATGACATCAGAACTCAGGGGAATCTCCATGTTCACATGTAGTTCAGTACCATTTGGTCCTTCCATGACAGTAGCCCTGTAAACCCAATTAGATTGATCCATATATGGCTCAAGGAATTCCGATGCGCCATCTCCGCCGCCATCATCATGATCTCGAACCTGTGTATGTAGGTCGACAGAAACTTCAGTACTGTTGCCGCTTGAGAAGTAATAGTGCTGAAGGTCATCGAAATATGCCTCGCCCCAGTAATCGGTCCATTCGCCATCAACCTCTCCAGAGCATTCCACTCTGACATTGACATAATAGTCTCCTTCGGGGACTCCATCGTAGTCCCAATTGAATTCATTACCGGTGAAGTCTCCCCAGTCGTCGCTCGACCAATCAGGGTATGCCCCATAGACAGAGTTCCCATCTTGATCATCCAGATAGCGTTGTTCTGGAATCAACTGAACCTCTATTCTCCAACAATCATCATTGTCATCATCTACAGGTCTGTCGTTCCAGTAGACAGTCAGTTCAAGCCTAGCATCGCCATGTACATTCTCACCGGTTGGGCAGCCATCGCCAACGCAGATTCCCTGGTTATCTCCGGCAAGCCAATCGCCACTATCTGAATCATGCAGTTGGACTTCGATGTCATAATACCCATCATCATGTGTGTGGTCGAAGGAGACGAAGTAGTTTCCATTGCTCAAGTTCTCTTGGCCATCATCTTCGATAACTTCACGACCATCATCTGAATGCCTGACCAGTTGAACAGTGAGTTCATAGTTGGTTTCAGGGTCAAGATTGCCCATACCGACGTCGAACTCGATAAATTCGCCACTGCCGAAGTGGTGGTTGTGATTGGACTCGTCGAATTCTATCCAGATTTCTTCTGAATCATCTCCAACATAGATAGTACCATTACTCGAAGCGATATCATCTCCACCGAAGGCTTCTGAGAGGGTCACTTCCACCCAATATTCTCCAGCATCAAGGGTCACATAGACAGGGAAGTCTTCCCATCCTCCATTAGATACGAACTCGAAATTGGCCCCTCCGATAAAACTCCCGTTATCAAATATCTCATAACTGAGCCGATAGGTATCGTTGTACCTCAAATCCCATACTTGGAATTCAATCTGGCCGCGCCAGTTGTAGTTAAAGTCAACTCCCGGTTCAGCCCAGCAATTCATTTCCATGCCGATTTCGACCTTCTCTTCTGTATCTTCACTCAAGAGATTCCATTCACTGTCATGCATATACACCTCAACATCATAGCATCCATCAGACAGGTTGTTGATTTCGTAGTAATAGTAGAGATCTTGGTTCCAAGCCATGTCATTCTCTTCACCCTCATCAACAATCATTCCGTCTTCATCATAAATATACCACTGGAAGTTGTATTCTTGACCCTCATCAAGGTCCCATGCTTGGATACCCATTTCCAAATACCACCAGACATTATCGTTCTCGTCCCAATCCTCACTACCGTGCGCCCCGACCTCTACCTGTGGTGGTGAACAATCGCCACCGCCGACCTCAAATCTCCAATCGTTGTAAGAAATCTCCCAGTCGGTTCCTTCCTCATACAATCGGACTCGTAATTCCATGCACATGCCTTCAGCAGCAAATGGACCCAAAGTGAGTTCATCATAAGCAGAAGTTGAGCCACTTAATGTGTAGTTCCCATTTTCACGAGATACATCCTCGTTCAGGAATTCGACGACCTCCCAAGATACGACGTAGCCCATATCAGTTTGGAGTCCATCAATCTTGATCACTACTTCTACATCCTCAGTTTCTGAGTACTCATGTCGATGGTCAGCACTTTCGATGTATATGTAGGGGTCCCAGCATCTGTAATCGTTGCCTTCATCATCCGTTGGAGTTCCTATTGCGAACTGGGCTCCGTAATCCATTCCTCCATATTCATCATTGTAATGGATATTGAACTCATAACAACCTTCCTCAAGAAAAGCCATACCAAAGGAATACGAATCATTCCATGAGGTGATGTTATGGTTGAACTGACCATTGTCATTGTAATCACTATCCCAACTCCAGACCTCATAATCGAAATCCACTGATTGGTTCACAGGGAAATCATAGAATGTCATTTCGAAAGAATAAGTATCTGCGAAATCCATCAACGTGGTGCGGTCAGAATTCATCTCGACCCGTGGATTAGTACATTCTACATCGCCAACCCTGAATCCATGTCCACCTCTTGCAAAGTCGCCATCATCTGACAGCAGGTAGAGCTCGATGCCATAGCATCCGTCTTCGAGTTGTCCAAGATCCCACTCCGTCCACATGTGCTCACCATCAGAGATGAAATCCCATTCAGATGTCGAATCAAGACCAACACGCTGCTTGTGCAATTCGAGCCTGATTGTGTGATTTGTATTGTTGTCCAGATTATCCATGTAAATGTCGAAGGAGACATCCTCACCTGATTCGAAATCACCTCCCTGAGCATAGATGCTCATTGGATTGCAATCAGTATCTGCACCAACAGTAATCTCAGTAAACGAATCATCCATCCAATCCCAAATATCTAGTTCGCTTCCTTCATCATATAGTTGCGCTTCAATCTCATAACAGCCATCAGCTAAATTGCCAATACTGAAATTTCCATAATGCTCTTCAGCTTGAGATTCGCTCCACTCACCACTTGCAACCATATTCCAATTTTCTCTATCATGTACTTCCCACTCTACAGAGTAATAATGTTCAATATTCAAATCCATTAGTTCGTAACCAATAATGACAGTGTCTCCAGTATCCCAGTCGTAACCATCATTTTGACTCCAAACATCAATCGAAGGGTAGTTCTGCTGTGTGTTACAGTTTCCACTGCCGACCTCAAACTCATACCCTAAGTAGTCAAGGGAATTGTTCCAATCATCGTATAGTTCAACCTGCAGGTAATAGCAACCATCTGTCCATAGGTCCCAGATTGTGAATTCATTCTCAGCCCAATCGGCATTCGATATACTGAATGAACTGCCATTTTCGTAAGTCCCTCCATTATAGAGACTCCAATACACATGATATGTCTCATCTTGGTCAAGGTCCCACGCCTCGATGGTCACTTCAGCTCCATCTCCAGCATTGTAGGTGTAATCATCCGTCCAAACATCAAGTCCAGGGCTGGCTGCACAATTCGGCGAGCCGACCTCAAAATAAGTGCTATCAACGTGCTCAAAGGCATTCTGCACAAGGTTTCCATTACCGTCATATAACTCAGCATGGAATTCATAGCAATCCTCTGCCAAGCCTTGACTGCTGATATTGTACATCTCATTATACATGCCACTCTCTGCATATGTGGTCAGGTTACCCGAACTCATCAGTGAAGTATCATTCTTGATCTGATAAAACACAGTGTAATTACTGTAGAGATCCAGATCCACGAACAACAGGTCAGCCATGACTGGGTCGCCAGTCTGTTGAGGCCAATCCACCACATCAACGAAGACCGAGGTACAAGAGTCTCCACCGACACTGAGGTAATCGAATATTGGTTCGACCTCAATCTGTGCAGTCTCATCATGGACGAAACCTGCCATTACATAGCAGCCATCATCGAGCATTATTCCCCCGCCCTGATTCACTTCAGGTGCTTCAACGGTGACTGAGGTGTTTCCACTGACTGACTCCACAAACTCGGAAAAGACAAGATCCATGGTCTGATTGAGGAGAACAAAGTCCCATGAGTAGCTACTGTTGTAATCCATATCATCAATGTTGAACTCTATCGAGTAATTGGTTGCTGTACCATGGTCGACCAACTCAGTGATGTCGATGGACAAGGTCGGTGCGCTCCAAGTTCCGTTGCCACTGCCATTTCCTCCGCTTCCATTATTCGGATTGTAGACGTGGATGAAGAACTCATAATCCTGCTCGCCTATTGCAGATGAGCCAAAGAAAGTGAAAGAAACATAATCTGTGTAAACATTGGAATTGTTGTAGTTGAACACTGAATCGGTGTAATTGGTTGTCAAGTTGTAAGATGCCGACTGATTTGTACTGGCAACATGGGCCATCATCATGACATAACAACCGCTCTGGCTAGCACAATTTGCATCGAACTCCAATTCATCTCCAGGATAAATTGCAACCACATATTGATCGTAAGAGTCATTTCCTCCAACTGTTCCAGAGTGTGTAGTCTGGAAGACAGTGGCATTGATTGAGGAGACATCCCCGCCAGTACCCATGTCATCTTGGCTTGATCCGTTCGAACCATTTCCGCCTGAACTACCGCATGGGCCAGTTGCATAATGATAATCTCCGTCCAACCAAGTAGTTCCATCATACAGGGAACCTGAGATTGAGATGTAGCAATCGGTGGAACTCACATACATACTGAAAGGTATGGTATTGTATGATGCAGTAGTGTTTATTGTATCATTGAAAGAACTGACCAAGGAATTGTCGATGTAGATGGTTGTATGCACAGTATATGTTCCTGAAGTGGTCAAATTGTATACTTCCCATGCAAGGCTATGGTTGCCAGCAGACATGTTGGTGGAAACCCCACCAGTGACTTGAGTGCCATTCCACACACCGATATCAAGTTCCTCAGGAGTTTGATTGCCGCCAGTATTGTTTCCAGGTGTGAAATCCATCTCAAACACATATGTAGAGATGTTCTGCAAAGCCCAATTCTCAAAACCGAATGTCAAGTTATACATCGAATTACCGATATTGGTGAACGAATAATTGACATCACTGGAATTGGTAGTCAGACTATATGACATCGAACCCTGCGTTCCCGGTTCAAATGACATCATCGTTCCACAATTAGGATTCAAACAAGCGGCTTCAAAGTCTACTGAATCTCCAGAATAGAGTTCAACATA
>JASMHR010000089.1 GCA_030750665.1 Candidatus Poseidoniaceae archaeon | reverse complement strand
GTCTCTGAATCTGAGAAGATGTATGATTGGATGACTGGTCTGGAGTTCGTAGCAACAATGGCACGTCTACATGGAATGACGAGGGAGGAAGCGGTGAAGGAATCAGAACGGGTCATTGAATTCGTGGGAATGAGTGATGCAAAGAACAAGCGCATCGGCAAATACAGCAAAGGTATGCGTCAGAGAATCAAGATAGCACACGCACTGGTCAATGATCCTGATCTCATCATTCTCGATGAACCTCTTCAGGGATGCGACCCCTTAGCCAGAACAACCATCATGAATGTCATCAGAGAATTGGGCGCTCAAGGACGCACAGTACTGGTAAGCAGCCATATCCTACAGGAGATTGAAAGAATAACAGAACAGATCGTTATTCTTCATCGCGGACGATTATTGGCTCTGGGCAACCTGCATGCCATCCGTTCAATGCTTGACAAGCATCCACATTCGATCAGACTCACCTGTGACGAGCCGCGGAAAATCTCGCAACATCTAGTGAACGATGACCAAGTCTTCGGCCTGCAGTTCGAGACAGATGATACCTTGATAATCAAAACTCAAAACCTTGGAGAAATGCACGCAAGACTGCCAGCGTTGATTCGCCAGAGTGGAATCAGAGTCACTGGAATCGACAATCCAGATGATAATCTGGAATCCATCCTGCAATACCTGACTGGAGGTGAATCATGATGACAGACGAGAACTCAAGATTCGCTGGTCTAGATCGCAAGGCTTCAGCACTGGCAGAATTCACCATTCGCCAATACAGGACCAAGTTGTCAACCTGGGTGGTGATGGGAGTAGGATTACTCGCCATTCTGATGGTGTTGTTGTTTCACATTCAAGCCATGTCCTCAACTCAAGATGCGATAGACAATGACTTTGATTCCTATGATTTCGATGGCGATGGATATCCAAATGGGCAGGAAATCAGGTATCAAACCGATCCACGGGATAATCTCGATCATCCAGGCTTACTAGAGGGAGATATTTCTCCAGATGACCCTTCATTATACATCAACGAAGATGGCTTTGACTGGGAACTCGACTCTTCCAAAATCCAGTATATTGGCTACGATGATGATGGAGATTGTCTCCAACCTGAAGCGGGCAGCATGGTTACAGATTCCCAGAAGGACAGTAATGGAGATGGCCATGTGTGCTCTATCAAGGTCGCTTGGTCAAGTCTGGATAACCGCTGGTATATCTCCTCAGATGCTGGAGTAGATGAAGACCCCGACGAAGATGAATTCTATCATGAAGCGATACATCGCTCATTCGTCATCGGTTTTGGCAAGGTCGGTTTCGTTCTTCTCATCGGCATCTTCCTCCCTCTGTTCCTAGCAAGTGGATTGATTCGACAAGAGATTGAGAATGACACCATGCACTATCTCATTGGAAAACCGATACACAGGGCAGAGGTTCTGATATATCGCCTACTGGGATTCATGGCGATTGGAGTCCCTTACATTGCAATCTTGGTTCTGCTCACAGCAATAGTGGTAGGACTCGCCGCTCCGGGAGACTCATTCTTCCGACTTGCTGACATAGGTATCTGGCTGGGAGTCATGATAGCGGCATGGCTGATGTTGTTGGTATACGGCACCTTGTTCATGCTATTCGGCATGATCCATCGACTTGGAGCAATTGCAGCGATAGTGCTCGGAGTATGGGAATTCGTTCTAGCAATGATATCTATGGCTGACCCCTCGTTATTGATAGCAAGACTCTCTGTGGTGTTCTGGGGGATGACAATAGTTGATGCCTGTGCCATGATGGTCTATCCCGATACCCCTGTGATGTTGGCCCAGGGTCGTTCGATCAAAAGTAATTCTGAGTGGAGCCTTGAAACCGGTGTTCTCTTCTCACCTGACCAAATGCCGGGGACAGGTGCGTTGAGTTCTTTTTGGAATGAAACAGCTCTGGGCTCTCTGAGTCCTTTCATGACATTGCTGGTCTCAGTATTCGTCCTTCTGACATTGGCTGCTTCATTCATCTTCATAGGACAGGCCATATTCAAGGGCAAAGAGATTTCATGAGGTGGCTTGATGCAGAAATTCGCTGGACCGCTGTCAGACCTGTGGGCCATGGATTCACCTCCTCCTATCAACAGGCTGACGTGGGAATGGTGGTGGTGGCTGGTCATGCTCGATGCCGAGGAGGTCGAAGGTGGCAGACAATTGATGGTCCTGTGGTCGACCAAGGATACCTCTCATATCGATGTCAACGGAAAGCCATGGACAGGCAATGGTCGCCCGCACGATGGCGAGGATGGGTGCATCATTTCCGGGATGGTAGCATCATGGTGGTGGGATGGTGAACGGATGTGGGAGCCCATCAGATTGCAGAACTGTAGATTGGCAGTCATTGATACCAACAAGAACACTTGGCCATCCACAACCACCAACGGCTCAGGTGCTGTCATTCCGCTTCTGGAGGACGACCTGTCCATGGGACTGGACCCATCGGAGGGCAGGTTCTGGCTCAATATGAAGAGCCAGATAGATGGAGCCCCAAGCGACTTCAAGATTGAGATGACGCCTTGGCACCCTGCTGTCTCAACTTTGAGAACCGCAAGCAGTGAGTACACTGAAAAGATGGGCTACACCATCAACAGATTGCATGGCAGTAAAGCGACTGCGACAATCGATGGTAAAGAACATCAAGGAACCGCTTACCTGCAAAGAGTGAGGGTTCAAGCTCCTGCAGTACCATGGTACTGGGGAATGCTTCATTTCTCGGATGGCTCATATCTCGATTGGTTCATGCCGCATGCATCATTATCGATGAGCGCCCGCAGTGACAGACCTTGGCCATTGAGACACATCTCTCATCTTCCCTTGTCACAGGGTGGTATCTGGCATGATCATGAGAATGGACGAAGTGAGAGGTTCAGCAACTGCATCGTGAGACTCATTCCAAGTGAAATCACTGAAGGTGAACATGGACACAGTCCCATGGCTCCTCTTCCACGCTTTGAGGTGGAGTTGAAAAATGGTCGAACTCGTATCAGGCTGCGTACCATAGCAATGGCTAGAGCACATTTCAGATTCGACCAACCCACACGTGCTGGCTTGGTCAGTCATCTTACTTACAACGAATACCCATTGAAAGTGGAGAAAATCATCATTGAGGACGAAAACGGCACCAGAACTCTCTCAAATTGGGATTGGATAATGGGGAACGGTGAGCACAGTTGGGGCCTTCTACACTGATTCAAGGCCCATTGTCTGCAAAACCTTCATCAACAGACAGAACAGGTTGCCCCCATAGGTGAGCAGGGTGAGTGACGAAGAAGTAGCAGCCGAAGGAGCCAGCGAAGAAGCCGCAGATACGACCAGTACAGCCCCTAGCGGAGGTGGCGGACAGGATTTGACCGCATCCCATGGGCAATTATTCGGCTTGGTCAGCGGAGAGCAGATGAATCATGTAGTGAAACCAACTATTTTCGCATTCTGGAGCATGTATATGCTCGGAATAATGGTCTTCTGCGTGCACATGTTGTTCTTTTGGGCTGGTAATTTTGACCCAGGAGAGGATGCTAGTGCATTTGTTGACATCGTCAACATGTTAGCAGGCAGCGCACCGACTGTCGGATTCACTATTCTGATGCTCATAGTCCTGTGGTTCAACAGGATGCTCAACGTAGGTACTAGTGGCAAGGGATTCTCTTTCCTATTGTTCTTGATTGCAATCATCCCATCTCTGATAGAATTGGATGATGTACTCTCATCACTTGGACTGACCGATAAGGAACTCTTGCCATCATGGTTCGAGTACAATTTCTTATTGTGGGGTATCGGCTGGGGGGCATTCATCTTCATGTTCACCGTCTGGACTCAGCGTTCCTACACCTATGCAGTGACTACTCAGGCGGTAATCCTACAACAAGACTTCATGATGAGTAGATCTCGAAGGCGTTTCCTTTTCGACAACATCCGCGAAATCAATGTGATTCAGGGCGCTATTGGAAAGATGATGAATTTCGGTTCTGTCATCCCAATGACTGGAACAGGGCTCGGCATACAGGAGAGTACGACAGGAGTCGCAGCCGGCGCTTCGATTGGACCTGAAGTAAACGATGGAGACAGTGCACCTACGAAGACAGGAAAGAGAATTTTGAAGGCATTCCTTGCAATTCTGATGTTCCAGAGAACAAAGCGTTCCATCTCACAGAACCCTAAGCACTGCTTCTTTGGCGTCAGTGACCCATATGGCCTTGAGAAGGAGATCAACGAAGCATCAGGTGCAGTCAAGGAAGCAGCCGCTGACAGACAAGCAGAGAAAATTGCTGAAGCACTCAAAGGCAACGAGTGATATTCACTGATTGCTTATCCGCTTTCTTGATAACCGAGAGTCTCACCACAGGCCCTGTTGAGGAGTTACAATGAGTGAAGAAGTACTAGCGTCTGCAATTGAGATGTTCCGCTCTGGAGATTTGAAAGGAGCGGTGGAAGAACTGGAGAAGACGGCAAAAGAGCATCCAGAAATCGCCATGGTGCATCACACCTACGCTGAATTCGCAAATATGCTGAACACTGAAGAACAGGATGATGTTGTGCCAGGGACCAAAATTATGATGTCCTACAAGAAGGCGATGGAACTGGATGAAGAAAACGACGAGTATATCGCCGATTTTGCTGGTTTTGCACTAGAATGCCGCCGCTTGCCAGTCGCTATCAAGGAATTCCAGCGTTATAGCACTCGCCTTGAAATGGCAAATATCCCCGTTGATGACGTTCTCTATATGGCTGCTCGAAACATCATTGATACGATTGAAGTCATCGACCCCGAGAAGGCAAATCCAATGGTTCAACCATGGGTTAGACAAGCACTCATCTGGGCAGTTGGCGGCCTAGGCTACGACAGGGACAAGGCAGCGGAGATACTACTCAAGGAGTGAGGCTGGTGTCAGGTGAGATGGCTCGCCTCGCCTTCGCCTTTGGACACCTTGGAGATTCCTTTCATGGAAGTCAGGTTCAACCAGGTCTCAGAACCGCCCAAGGAGAGTTACAGAGAGTACTTGCTGAACTGGGTTTCATCAACAAACCAACGGGCCCACCTCAACCATGTATTCTAGCCAGCAGAACAGACGCGGGAGTGAACGTCAGAATGAATGTCGCTGCCATAGACATCTCTGCCGAATACTGGGACGGAATGAATGAAAAAGGATTCATCAACGCTGTCAACGACCAACTGGATGGGGACATCGTGGTATGGGCCGCTGATAGGGCACCAGAGAACTGGACGCCTAGAAGAGCAGAGAGCAGATCATATCGATACAGATTGGAGAGCTTGGATGATTGGCGTGATGTTGATGAAGATTCATTCCAACAATGGTTGAATATTTTTGTTGGCAAACAGGATTTCAGGAACTTCTGTCGCACCGATGATGTCCCTGACACAGTACGCGAAGTGCTTGAGATGAAACCATGGAAAAGTGAGATTGATGGGAGAATCATCGGTTTTGAGATACGTGGCAGAGCCTTCCTTTGGAACATGGTGCGTAGAATTGCCTCTGCGTTGACCGGTTTGGCCAAAGGCACCATGGATATTGAGGAGGTCAGAAGCGCACTCAGAAATCCATTGAAGAAGGACTTAGGCTTGGTTCCTGCTGATTGGTTGATACTATGGGAGGTTGAACACCTTGATGTCAACCTTGTCTCAAAGGCTCGTTCCTCAGCCTCAAATGTGAGTCTTTCCATTCCGCCAGACAAGGCTATGAATCATCGGAGATTTCAACGTTGGACTGAATCAGCCAGGTTGGAACAGAAACAGATATGCTACAATCAATGGGATTCTATCATGGATTGACGATGACCAACACATCGTCTCCATCTTCCACATTCAATTCCTCTCGCAGGAATACTTCCGAGATGATTTCAACGACATCAACATGTCTGGTTAGATCAGGAATCAATACAGCGCATGGAACAACTTCAGGAGTATGAATCTCAGCCAGAAATGCTGTTGCACCACCGAATGAAACTCCATCTCGTAGAAAACCCTCGACCCTGACTGGATCCAATGCCGACACCTCAACCTGCTCAGCAGCAGCCTTCAATTCTTCAGC
>JASMHR010000088.1:2657-6198 GCA_030750665.1 Candidatus Poseidoniaceae archaeon | reverse complement strand
AATGTTGACCAGGCGTCAGATTCTTGAGGAGGATTTCGAATGAAACTACTCAGCATCCTCACCAGACTTGGAATTATTTTCATGGGCCTCATTTTGATGACAGTTGTCATGGGACACAGCGTTTGGGATTCAGAAGCATCTAGTGCACCTACGACTTCACAGTTGGCAGAAGGTCTGTTGGTTGATTGGGCCATTGGTCTACTGGTTCTAGGCGCATTGCTGGCGATGGCAATGGTTGGTGCAGCCTATCTTGTTAGAGATGAGCGCAAGGTCAATCTCCTCTGGGAAACGGATGAAGGAGGTGAGAGCTGATGATCGACCCATCTTGGGTAGCCGCTCTAGGCATCATATTGTTCTGTATTGGACTATGGGGTGCTTTCACACGTAAGAATGCCATCATAGTTCTGATGTGCATAGAATTGATTCTCAATGCGGTCAATCTGAATTTCGTCGCAGGAGCCGCTCAGCACGGTGATGCAACAGGTTGGATCTATACTGTGTTCGCCATTGCAATCGCCGCTGCAGAGGTAGCAATAGGATTAGCCATCTTCCTTGCAATGTATTCTCAACATGAGACGATATCACTCGATGAGGTGAAACTGCTCAAGCACTGAGGTGATGAATATGGATGTAGGTCAACTTGCGATTCTGATTCCGGCATTGCCGATTGCGGCATTACCAGTCATCCTTCTGCTCGGTAGGTTGTTCAATGGAAATGAGAAATGGAAAGGTCTGTGGAAAGAAGGGGGGACAATAGCAGTAGGTGTTCTCGCCATCGTTTTCGCCCTTTCAATGTGGTTGATAGTCGAACATGTTGCTGCTTTCCCCGAAGGCAGTGGAGATGATTTTGTCAGTGATGTTGGTGACTGGATTTCCTACAGTCTGTTCACTGAAGGGGGCGATATGAAGGTACAGGATTTCGGATTCGGTCTACAGTTGGACCACGTTTCAGTCATGCTGTTGTTTGTGGCCTCATTCCTCTGTCTATTGATTGGAATCTTCAGTCTTGGTTACATGAACACCGACCCGATCAATGAGAATCGAAACCACCGTTTCTACGCTGAGTTCATCCTGTTCTGTGCAGGGATGTTTGGGATGGTTCTTGCTGACAACTTCCTTTGGTTGTTCATCTTCTGGGAGATAATGGGATTGTGTTCTTATCTCTTGATTGGGTTCTACTATGAGCGACCGAGTGCGGCTTATGCTGCTAAGAAGGCATTCCTCACAACAAGAGTCGGCGATGTCTTCCTCTTCGTTGGTCTATTGATCATGCATGCAGCCTTCGGTTCTTGGGATTTCGCGGTGGTCTTTGATAATTCCAACATCGCTCTTGTTGATGGTGGATTGATCAAGGCGATGTTATTGTTGATGTTCGTCGGTGCGGTTGGAAAGTCCGCACAATTCCCGCTTCATGTCTGGCTACCTGATGCGATGGAAGGACCAACACCTGTCTCGGCTTTGATTCACGCTGCAACGATGGTCAATGCTGGTCTCTATCTGGTTGCAAGGATGTATCCCTTCTTCAGTGCCCCCGCTCTCGCTGGAGAGTTGACAGATGTAGCCATCCTGATAGCGATGATCGGTGGAATAACGGCTTGTATGGCAGCAGCCATCGCCTTCGTTCAGGATGATATCAAGAAGGTGCTCGCGTATTCAACCATGAGTCAACTCGCCTATATTTTCACAGGATTGGGTGCAGCATTGTGGTTTGCTAACAAGGGATATTCAGAGTTGGCTGTATTCGCCTTTGGCGCTTCACTATTCCATCTCTTCAATCACGCCATGGCCAAAGGAATGCTGTTCATGGCCAGTGGCAGTGTCATCCATGAGATGCACCATGCTCATCATGAATTGACTCATTCGGGAGATTCCCATGACGATGCGGAGTTCGATTGTCAGGACATGAACAATATGGGAGGATTGGCTTCGAAGATGCCAATCACAGCCATTGCAATGGCAGCAGGTTCAGCCTCCATCATCGGCATTCCACTCATCGGAGGATTCTGGTCCAAGGAAGGAATAGTCGGTTCAGCATGGAAGGCTGTTCTGCAGGATGGCGGAGGATTGTTCATCATCCCAGCGATGTTGGTTCTGATCACTGCGGGAATGACCGGTTTCTACATGAGCAGAATGTGGTTCATGACTTTCGCAGGCAGACCCAAGACACCAGTAGCAGCTGAGGTTCACGAACAGACTCCATTCATTCCGATTCCACTTATCGCTTTGACAGGGATGACACTTGGTGGGATTTTGTTTGCAGGTCTGGGCTTTGCTGGATGGGTCGGAGACAATGCAGATTATCTCAGCATTGGACACCTGCCAACTCATTTGCTACATGAGGTGACTCATGCTTTCCTTGCTCTAGATAGTGATGGACATAGCGACCCATTCATATTCATGATTACCTGGATAACCATTGGCCTCTCAATGTTGGTAGGTCCATTCTATGCCATGTCATTGCATGGGGGAAGATTGGCAAAAGGAGAGAAGGCACATTGGTCTATTGCTTGGCTGATCAGACTCAGTGGTAAGGTCAAGCGCAAGTATTACTTCGATAATTCAGCGTGGTCTGACTCAGGAATATCTACTGCACTCAAGAGGCGCCTCTACTTTGATGAATGGTATGACAAGTTGATACTCAAGGTAATGGTACCATTCGCTCTTGCTGCTGCTTGGTTTGACAAGCGTATCATTGATGGTGTCATCAAGGGAGTGGAGTGTGGCAGTCAAGAGGCCTCAAGGAATCTACGACAATTGACCACTGGCAGCGCTCGTGACTACATTATGATGGCAGCGCTTGGAACATTGGCTATCTTCCTTCTAATCTGGGGGTTGGTCTGATGTCCGCTAATACTTCTAGAAAGGCTATTTTCGAGAAGGAGTTCACCATTGTCGCTACTCTCGTGGTTCTTGCAGGTGCTTTCTTGTTGGCTTTCCCCTTGTTCTTTGAGGATTCACTTGGCGAAATCGATTGGATCACGATTCCAATGGTTGCTTTCCCAATACTTGGTTCAATCATTCTTCTAGCATTAGCCAGTCAACAACCGCGTGGAATGAAGGAGAAGATGGCCTTCCCAGTGAAAGCAGCCAGCCTTGGTTTCTCACTCTTTATTCTGGTCATCAGTACTGCACTGTTCTTCGGTTGGATAGGGTCGATTGAATGGACCACTTTGAAGTTGAATGAGTATAGGATAGACCACGAATACACCTGGATAAACAGTCTAGGAATATCCTGGCATGTCGGCCTTGATGGACTTTCGTTCCCAATGCTCTGGCTGACCACCCTCATCATCCCCATCACCATGATCAGCACATGGGATGAGAACAGCAGTTGGTATCATCATCCACTTCTTCTGTTGATGGAAGGTGCTCTCATCGGTGTCTTCGTCGCTCTTGACTTGTTCATGTTCTATGTGTTCTGGGAATTGACATTGATTCCGATGTTCTTCCTGATTCTCAAGTGGGGTGGAAAGAACCGTCGCTATGCAGCACAGAAGTTCTTCATCTACACCTTTACTGCTTCTTTGGTTCTGCTGTTAGC
>JASMHR010000088.1:0-2647 GCA_030750665.1 Candidatus Poseidoniaceae archaeon | reverse complement strand
CATTGTGACTCTATACTTCCTCCAAGACCCTAGTCAGTATCTGATTGACAGAGGAGTTCTGACAGGTCGCAGTTTCAGCATGGTCGAGATGACCAGCAGCGCTCAGATGGCCGCAAATTCTGGTACCGTCTGGTTGGGTCAGGAAATGCAGAATGCCCTATTTTTGATGATGTTGCTCGGATTCATCGTCAAACTGCCTGCGGTTCCATTCCATACCTGGTTGCCCGATGCTCACGTGGAAGCGCCTACAGGTGGCTCGATGGTATTGGCTGGTGTCATGTTGAAGATGGGTGCATACGGCCTCTTCCGCTTGCCTCTCACTCTGTTTCCACATGCATTGTCTGAATTTCAGGATTGGATAATGATCATTGGAATGGTCAGTCTGGTTTACGGAGCATTCGTTTGTCTGGGTCAGACCAATCTCAAGCGAATGGTCGCATATTCGTCAGTTTCTCACATGGGAATTGTCATGCTTGGAATTGCCAGCATGCAGCCACTGGGCTTTGCTGGTGCCATATTCATGATGTTCGCTCATGGAATCATCTCGCCGATGTTGTTCTCAATATGTGGTTCTTTCAAACACCATTACCATACTCTAGAAATCGGTTCCATGCGTGGTATTGCAAAGGCCAGTCCTTACATGAGTGTCTACATGATGTTCGCGTGGATGGCTAGCCTTGGATTGCCTCTGTTAGCAGGTTTCGTTGCAGAGATTACGGTTCTAGTGGCATTCTGGATGGAATATGGTTGGTGGGTATTGCTGCCTGCATTGACTCTTGTCATCACTGCTGGCTATTACCTCTGGTCGATGCAGCGTACCATCTTTGAGGGAGATGGAGAGATACAGTTACCTGATACAATGGGAGATGACAAACCTCGGGATATTTCTCCATGGGAGAATGTTGGAAATATGTTGATGGCAATTCTCATCGTTCTATTTGGCATCTTACCTTGGATAATCTGGGGAATGATGTCATCCTATGCTAATACTCATTTCTATCATCATCTGGGCGGATTGATTCACCTTGTCGCAGGAGGTGCCTGAAATGGGTAGTACATCCTCTTGGCATGAGTTATTCAGCAGTAGTACCACGCTCAGCGTTCTGATGCCGGAGTTCGTGCTCCTGCTCGGAATAATCGTTCTAATCGTAGTTCCAAATCTCGGTAAAGGAACATTCCGATTACCGTTGACCACCATCAGAGTACCATGGTTCTTCGGTGGACAGAGGTACAAGGCGACTTCTGACCCGCGGCTGCCGGCCATCATCTCGATATCGACATTGATGATCGCCACTTTCCTTGCATTACTCAGCCAGTTCAAGGATGGACAACGCTGGATACTCTTCTTTGGTGAAGGCGAAACGATGACTGTCTTGCTCAAGGTAGATGGTTTCGCTCGAGTCTTCGAGATTCTGTTCTTTGGAGCACTATTACTGGCTGCGGTTGCAACGGTCTCTAGAATGCCTGCTCGCAAGCACAGGGATGACCTACCACTGAAGGCATTGATGGATAATCGTCGACAGGTCGATTTCCACATCCTATTGCTGATGTCTGGTCTTGGGATGGCCATTGTCGCTTTGGCTCAGGACCTGTTCATGCTCTTCCTCGGTCTGGAATTGGCAAGTCTTGCCACTTATGTTCTGGTTGCATTCCACAAGGAGAGCAAGGCTGGAACTGAGGGTGGTGTGAAGTATTTCATCGTTGGAGCGGTTGCTTCTGCAGTTGGATTGTACGGGATGTCTCTACTCTACATATGGCATGGAAACCTACAGATTGCTTCACATGTCTACACCTCCGGTGCGATCAGCCTATCCATCAATGGGCTTGATGCTGCTTTCGCCAATGCGGATTCATTGGCATACATTGGACTTGGAATGATGTTGGTTGGTTTTGGTTTCAAGGTCAGTGCTGTTCCATTCCATTTTGCTGCTCCTGATGCCTACGCAGGCGCTGCATCTCCAGTTGCTGGGGTACTTGCCACGGCATCCAAGGCGATGGGCTTCATCGGTTTGATGAGAGTTCTTCTGGTCATATCAATGCCTGAAGGAGATGGAAGTGCAGCCTGGCTCATCTGTCTGGGTATTCTCTCAGTGGTCACGATGACCTGGGGCAACCTCGCCGCTCTTGGCTCTGATAATCCAAAGCGTATGCTCGCATATTCCTCTGTTGCTCATGCAGGATACATGCTCGCAGCAATCACTGCAGTTGGTGCTTGGCGTTGGGGGCATATCAACGCTCCAGCGGATGCTGCGGATTGGTTGGTGACTGCTATCATCTTCCATCTAGTTGTCCTTGTGACCTTCAAACTCGGTGCTTTCCTCGTTCTTGCTCTGCTGGAGATAGATGGTGGAGCCAGTCGCAGTGGTTCATTGTCAGGCCTTGCAAAGAGAGACCCCATCATCGCCGTCTCGATGTTCGTCTTCATGTTGGCTTTGGCGGGTGTTCCACCAATGGCTGGATTCATGAGTAAGTTCCTGTTGATTGCTGGAGTAGTCAAGATGGCTGCAGGAGATGCCAGTGTGAGTGTCGCTGCTGGCGGTGGCTGGTCCATCGCCGACCTGCATTGGGTGTGGTGGCTGGCTGTTGCGGTATTCGTAAACAGCGCCATCTCGCTCTACTATTACCTTAGAATTGGGGTCATCATGTT
>JASMHR010000087.1 GCA_030750665.1 Candidatus Poseidoniaceae archaeon | reverse complement strand
GGCCCAGCCTCAGCATCAGCAGCAACAGGCTCAGCCTCAGCAGCAACAGCCGGTTGCTGCGGTTTCAGAGCCCATAAATACCCAGATGAGTGCGGCTGAAATGGCAGCACAAAAGGCTCGCGAAACCGGCGTTATGGTGGCTGCTCGAGGTACTGTTCAAGGGCAGACAGGATGGTACTATGATTCATCTGGCGAATTGACATGTTGGAATGTGGATGGTTCGGGGAATTGGAGCAGGGTTCAATGAGAGATGGTTAGGATGAGTACTCGAACAAGTGTATTTCTCAGCCTAGTGATTCTTTCGTCGATATTCCTTTCTGTCCAAACCCACGCTACTTCTTCTCGGTCCTGTGATTCCAGCAATGGTGTCTCAAGTATTGAGATACAGATTCCGGGTTCGGGTGCGATTCCCGCAGATCAGCAATTGCAATTATCTGCAATTGCAAAGAATTCTGACGGTGATACCATGGGTGCAACATTGACTTGGAGCGTCAGCAATGGTTCGATAAATTGGGATGGGTTGTTCAATCCCTGGCAGAAAGGAGAAGTGTCGGTGACCGTATGCTCAGGCGATGTGTGGAGTAACGCAACTATTTCTGTACTGCAGGGTGAAACTGTTTCGGTTGGTCTGAATATTTCCAAAGATGAGTTGACGGCAGATGAAACAGTAGTGCTCGACCCGAGGCGAATTGATTCCAAGGGGAACAGCGCCTCGGCTTGGGTTCCGACAGAGAACTGGAGCATCCCTGAAGGAAGTCAACTCCAACAAGGTTCTGAAACGATTTGGGTACCATCAGCGACTGGAACTTTCACCATCACTATGGATGCATACGGATTGCAGGCAAATGCAACGCTGAATGTGAGTCATGGTCTGGCAAATGAATTGATGATAGTTGGCAACCAGAACATTTCATCTGATATGGCGTTTGAATATGATGTTCTTGCCTGTGATGTAAAGGAGAATTGCTGGGTTATCGATGGAGAATGGTCAGCATCGCCTGAATCATCTCTCACTCTCGATAATAACACGACAAGTGGTGTTATTCTGGCTCCTTTGGCGACAGGGGTGATTTCATTGATGGTGGAGTCGTTTGTAGATGGACAACTACTGGATGCTGAGATGGATATCCAGATTCACCCTGGTGCTGCTGTATTGACGAGAGTGGTCATTGGGTCAGGCGAACAGATTTCAGAAGTCACGGGTACAGTGATTCAACTTCAGACAGGTATGACACTGGAACTATCGGTCATTCTCGCCGATTCTGTTGGTTCCGAGTGGCAATCGATGGATGTTGAATGGAGATTGAACCAAAGTGGGATAGCAAATTTCGAAGTATCAATAGGCCCCACATTCAATTTCACTTCAGATTCCACTGGAGAATGGGATTTGATGGTCACTCCAGCAGATGGAGTGCCGTCGAAATATTCTCTAGAAGTTCTTCCTGGTGAGGCCTCGGTCGTTGAGGTAAGTCCAGTTTCCTCAACCGCCATGCGAGTTTCAGCTGGCGGTACGATAGGTTTGCAGGTCATCGCCAAGGATAGTGATGGCAACCCCTTCGCTCTCGATGTGGAATGGGCAATAGATGAGAGTATAGGTTCGATGAAGAATGATACCAGAGGAACTGGTTCCTATGTCTACACACCTTCAATTGAAGCACATCTTGGAACTCAGGTACTCAGTTTCATGGGTCCCTTAGGGATAGAGAACCTCGCCATTGAATTGGTTGCAGGAGAACTTGCAGGTCTAGTGATAATCTTCGAAAGCGGCTCTGAAGGAGAACAGGGCGATGTGATTAGATTCACTGTGGTGGGAGCGGATGCGAATGGAAATTATGTTGAAGCAAACCTTGCTGACCTTGAGGTAGAATGCACTTGTGGTAAGGTTCGTTCTCTCAAGTCAACCGCCTTTGAAGCATCATTGACAGAACATGGTAAGCGGCATACTGTTTCTGCAGAAATGGAAGGATTGCCTAGGTCCGTTGAATATATTGATATCACTCCAACCTTGTTTGAGGGATTATTGGGAAGTAATTCGCAGGTCATTACTATTGGAATATTATTGACTGGTGGATTACTTCTATTCGTGTCGATCGTGATTTTCCGTCGTTCCAGAACCAGCGATGAGGACTCTGATGCCTCTGAAACAGTCAATTTGAATCAAGATGGGGGGCACCTCCCTCTTCCATCTCCATTACCCAATGTTCAGAGAACACCCTCTGCTGCTCCACCGGCTTCTGCTTTTGGAGTCATGACACAACCCCCACCTCTGGCATATGCACCCGTAGCGGCGGTAGCGACCTCGCCAATCATTCAAGCCAGCCCTGCACCAACGACATTGAGTTCTGCAATCGACATTCTTGCTCCCGCTTCCTCGCCAGCAGAAGTGGTTGTGGAAGAGGACCCTGCGACTAGATTGATGGCGGCTTCCAGTGCATTGTTGGCAGGAAATGATTCTATCGAGGAATCAACGGAGTCAGATAGCCTACAGGTCGAGCCTGTGGAAAATGAACAACCAGAGGTGCTGGATGAGGAAGATGTCTCAGAGGGCACAGATGTGCCAGAAGTTTCAGAGGTTGCTGAAAATCAACAGGCCGAAGAAGAATCTGAGTCAGTCTCAGAACCAGAGGAGATTGAAGAATTGGTGTTGTTCACATCTGATGAGGGGCCGATGACCACGGCAGGTGTCCTTCTCAGGGCACTACCAGGAACCGAGGCTGGCAAAGCAGGATGGTATCATGGAATCGATGGTCGGCCAATGAGATGGGATGGCCCTCAGTAGCACTCGTCTTCATTGGGGAAATCGCCACTTTGAACATCTTCGATATAGGAACTAACTGCGCTGCTGATATCTTCGTAGAGGTTCATGTATCGACGTAGGAAGCGAGGATTGAATTCATGGGTGATTCCAAGCAGGTCATGGAGCACTAGAACTTGACCGTCGACTCCGGCGCCTGCACCAATACCAATTGTTGGAATGTTTAGCGATTCACTGGCTTGTTTGGCTAATTCTGCTGGGATTTTCTCAAAGACGATTGAGAAGCATCCTGCTTCTTCCAGTAATTTGCAATCTTCGATTAACTTCTTTGCTTCTTCATCTTCTATTGCTCTGACTGAATAGGTGCCGAATTTGTAGATTGACTGAGGAGTCAGCCCCAGATGTCCCATGACAGGGATTCCTGCGGTCAAGATTCGTTCTATCGATTCTACAATCTCCGAACCGCCTTCAAGTTTAACGGCATGAGCACCGCTCTCCTTCATGATTCGAATTGCTGATTCAAGAGCCAGTTTCGAGTTTCCCTGATAACTCCCAAAAGGCATGTCGACAACAATCAGTGCGCGTTCTACGGCACGTACCACACATTGGGCATGATAGATCATGTGGTCGAGGGTTATCGGTACAGTAGTGTCATTCCCAGCCATCACATTCGATGCTGAATCTCCAACAAGAATCACATCGATTCCCGATTGGTCGACTATTCTAGCCAGGCTGAAATCATAGGCGGTCAGCATTGTGATTGGTTCACCTTGGCGCTTCATTTCTAGAAGGGTATGAGTAGTCACTTTGCGAGCCTTGCCTGCTACTGACATCACTCCCACTCCAAACCTCTGAACTACTGCTGTGGTTTCAATGCCTCGCCGGCGCAAAGTACCATCATTCACTGGATGAAAGTCCGATTTCACCTTCTACGACTGAGAGGAATTCATCGATATCAATAACTCCATCAGCATTCACATCGGCAACATGGAACACGTTTCTTATTTCATCGTGATTCAGTTCAAAGCCGAGAGTTTCCATTGCTTTGATGAACTCTTTCACATTAAGATGATTCTTCCCACCAAGGTCACATGCATGGAAAACGGCATCTCTACGTTGGTGTTCATTTTCAGTGGGGTTTCGCATTTGGATGAGTACACTGTTCCATGGAGTTTCACGAGAGGTGTGGTGGTGTCTCCCATATGTCGCCCATAGGAGCAGGCCCAGTGTTATTGCTGCCCCGGCTCCAATGAAGGCTTTCGAACCCATCATGATAATCAGTAGCAGCCCAGATGAAATCCCAAAGATCTGGGTGAATGGGGTCCATGGACATCGAAATTCAGGTTTGTACCATTTGTGTTTCTTCTCAGTCTTCCTTAGGACCAGTACACAAGCGTGAACTGCAATGAATATCATTATCTGGAATCCTGAAGCAAGTTTGGCGATGTCACTTATCGGCAATATGAGAATTGAGATACCCATCACCAGACCGGTGATTATTATCGTCCAGTGCGGTGTTTCAAATCTTGGATGCACATTCTCAAGTACTTCGGGAAGTAGGTTGTCGCGTGCCATTCCAAAGGGAAAACGGGAAGCTGCCAATATGCCTGCCAGAGCCATTGATGCCATGGTAAGGACGGCTAGCACTGCCGCAGCGATTCCAATCCATGATCCACCCACGTACTCGGCAAAGACATAGATTGGGTCTTCTCTACCTTTGATATCGTCTGGGGACACTGTCGCCATTATCATGAATGTCACCCCCACATAAAGCAGAGTTGCTATTCCTAGAGAATACAACATTCCACGAGGTAGATTACGGGCTGGGTTTTTCACTTCTTCACCAATGGCTGCAACTTTGGTTACTCCCGCATATGCAACGAATACCAGAGCAGCAGTTTCAATCACTCCCCAAGTGTCAGCCTTCCATGCCTCATCTCCTACTGGTTTATTCCATTCGACTTGGCCATTGAATATGGCCATGATGCAGATGAGCAATAGAATGACGATGATGGAGACAACTATGGGCGCCTGAATCGCTTTCACCTTAGATACGCCAAGTATATTGATTCCGACAATGAAAACAAGTAACAAGATGGCAGAATATTTTATGTCGATTGCTTCGATACCTAGAGTATTGGTGATGATGATTAGATATGCTCCGAACCCTATCAGGGCAAATGCGGCTTTGAGGAGGAATGAGGCCCATAGTCCGAGTCCAGCAATGGAACCGAAAACAGGGCCGAATGTCTTCTCAATGTAGGTATAATCTCCTCCTGACGTCGGCATCGCTGTAGCGAGTTCTGATTTTGATAAGGCCCCCGGTAGAACGACGATGGCTGCTAACAAATATGCCAACCAAATTCCCGGGCCAATCATGCCTGCTGCCAATGAAGGTAGAACGAAGAGTCCAGACCCGAGCATTGCTGAGAGTGAGATGATTATCACTCCAATGAGTCCGATACTTCTATCCATTTTTCCTGAGAAGATGTTCATTGCATCTCCAAAACCCTCTTCGATTCTACTGATGGCACTCCTGATGATGCCAGTCAATTCAGGGTTGGTTTTGGATGAGATGTTTTCACTTCCTAAGATGGTTCAATTTGAATATGTGTTGCGGCATCACCATGATAGGTAATCCTTTGCTAAACAACAAAGAAGAAATGCAGGTATCGGAGAGGTTCCTCAGTCTCCGGATTCAAGCCTTGGCGATGACTTTGAGTTCAACAGCGATTGGAGTGGGTAGTGCGCGTACAGCAAGTGTGGTTCTCGTTGCACCGATATCGGTGAAATACTCACCATACACCTTGTTGTAACCCTTGAAATCACGATCCATATCTATCAGGAAAGAAGTCACATCTAGGACATTGTCCAGACTTGAACCAGAAGTTTCGAGTATTGTCTTGACATTTTCGATACAGGCTTTGGTCTGGGCTTCAATATCATAGTCCAATGCTTCTCCATTTTCATCCTTGATGGGACCGCCCGGAATCTCGTTGCTGCCGGCCTGTCGAGGGCCCACGCCGGATAGATAGAGCAAGTCCCCCACCTTTCTTGCATGGGGATATGGACCTACAGGTTTCGGTGCTTTCTCAGTACTGTGTTGTCCATCGCCCTCTGTGGGCTCCCATAATTCAGGACCTTGCTCAGATTGTTCTTGCATGGCCAAACTCTTCAGAAGTGAGGTCTCGATTTCTTCGTTGCTTTCTTCAGATTCAATCTGTACTTCTTCCTCGGCAATGGTTTCCGCCATCATGCTATCGAGTACACTACGGTCTCCTTGGTAGAATTCAACATCATCCTCATCGTATTCTTTGTCTCCCACTCCACCGTCGCTGGGGTCGAGGATGACTACACCACCACCCGCTCCATGCAATGCTTCGTAGGCGAGAACCCTGCCAGTGAAATTGTTATGTTGGCCGTTCATTGCCGAGAGCCACCACATCGGTTTGAAAGAGACTACTTTCTGGACTCTGATCTGGGAGTGGATGTTTCGTGATAACTGCGCTACATCCTCGAGTCGTCCATCGCCAAGGAAT
>JASMHR010000086.1 GCA_030750665.1 Candidatus Poseidoniaceae archaeon | reverse complement strand
AGATTCTCAGGTATCAAAAGGGGAAATCTTACCTCCTCATGTTCAGTTCTTTCCATCTCACCATGGGTGACGTCGTCTATCAGGCGCATTGTCTTCCATCCATAAGGCCTCCAGACATCCATGCCCTTGATTGGGTATCTCTTGTCGACCAATTCTGCAGCCTCGACGATGAATGGATACCAATCATTGAATTCAGATTTAGGCGGAATGCCACGTTTGGCTTTGGCGGGCTGAGTCATCATTCCACCTCATGCTTTCTTTCGCAATCCAAGAAGAGTAAGAATCACACCGCCTACGATCATTGCATAATCAGGTATTCCTGCTGCACCGACCTCTCCCCATCCTGAATCATTAGAGATTTGGTGTGGCGATAACCAGTTCAACTTGAGGTTCGTTGTACACCAATCAGTTGTGCATGGATTGAATATCTCTCCTATTCCAACTACGAGATTAAAGACTGAAATTCCCAAAGCCAGTAATCCTAGAATGATGAATAATGGCTTTCTACTTGCAGCAACCATATCGGGTAATGGTGCAGGTGGCGGCAGATTTGCCATAGGAGAGGCTACATCTGGGATTACTTCTACCATTGGACCTGCGGAAGGGGTAGCAGCAGTAGATGTGGCTGCATCCAAAGGAGGAGGGGCGATTATGCCCTTCTCAGCCATCAGGGCCTTGATATCCATTCCATAAATCCGCTCTGCAAGACTCGACAAGGTAGGGTCATTGGCAATTTCTGAAGGGTCCAGTTCCCCATCCAGCAACTGCTGAAGTTTACCCTTGCTGTCACTCAAGTGGAGTCCTCCGATACCCGTTGACCCTGCATCCCTTCTTCAAGGCTTTTGAGGAGCATATCCTGCAATTGGAGTGATGTTAAGGCTCATGCCTTTCCTGCAGCCTCAACTTCTGACCAATCATCCATGAATTGTTGAATACCCTTGTCAGTCAATGGGTGCTTGACCAATTGTCTGAATATCTTGGTTGGCATGGTTGCAGTATGAGCTCCCATCTGCATTGCTTGAAGGATGTGCATGGGATTTCTGATAGAAGCAGCCAATACCTTGGTATCCAGTTCTGGATAGTAATCCCAAATTGTCATGATTTCAGCAATCAAATCCATTCCATCTGCACCAGTATCATCAATGCGACCGATGAATGGAGAAACATACATCGCTCCAGCCTTGGCTGCCATGACCGCTTGAGAGGCATTGAAAATCAGAGTGACATTAACACCTATTCCCTGGTCAGATAGAATCTTGGTCGCCGCTAGACCTTCTGGCGTACAAGGGACTTTGATGATTACATTTGGAGGTAATTCATCCTTCAATGCCCGACCCTGTTCTACCATCCCATCCGTATCCAATGCTGTGACTTCAGCTGAAATAGGCCCATCACAGATCTCGGCGATCTCACGGACCACCTGTTTGAAATCACGGCCAGATTTCTTGATCAGGCTTGGGTTTGTGGTGACTCCATCGAGAATACCCCATGCTGCAATCTCACGTACCTCATCAATCTCTGCTGTATCCAAGAAGAATTCCATATTCTCAACTCCTGTTCTTTCTTTCAATTGCTCTTTTTGCTGCTTCAATGATGTCAGCAGTATTGATATTCAGTAGATCCAACATTTCCTCTGCTTGGGCTGATTCGCCAAATCTATCCTTGACTCCAACTCTTTCCAAAGGCACTGGATTAGATGATGAAAGATGTTCTGCAACCGCCCCACCAAGACCTCCAATTATCGAATGGTCTTCAGCAGTGACAACGCATCCAGTTTCGGCAATGATTTCATCGATCAGATTGGTATCTAGTGGTTTAATTGTATGCATATCAATAACTGATGCTGAAATCCCCACCTCCTCCAATTCAGCCGCTGCCTCAAGGGATTTACTGACCAATACTCCACAAGCAATCAACACAACATCACTTCCGTGTTTCAACAACACCCCCTTGCCGATCTTCAATTCTGCTACTCTATCAGCATGAATGACTGGGGTCTTGTTTCTTGCAGTGCGCATGTATGAGGGGCCCGAGAGATCTAGGCATTGTTGTGTCAATACACTGGCACTTACATCATCACAAGGGTGCATGACTGTCATGTTTGGAAGACTGCGGTAAATGGCCAAATCCTCGATGGATTGTGCGCTGCTGCCATCTGTACCCGTGTGACTACCTCCATGGCTACCGCAGATATGAACTGCGAGATTAGGTCGTGCAATACCATTTCGGACCTGCTCGAAAGCGCGCTCTGTGAATATTGCGAATGTGCTTGCGAATGGCTTGTATCCACAAGATGCTAGTCCGGCAGCAATGAGCATCATGTTCTGCTCTCCGATACCACAAGATACGGTTCGTTCTGGAAATGATTTCCTGAAATGAAGAGATTTAGTTGATTTTCCAAGATCCGCTTCTAGCACTACCACATTCTGGTCGCTCGAAATATCCAACAGGCCCTCTCCATATCCATCACGTGAAGCGGCCATCATCAGATATCACCTCCATCGAATCCCAGTTCCGCAAGACCTTGCATCAACTGTTCGTCGGAAGGCGCTGCTCCGTGGAATGCGGGATTGTTCTCCATGAAAGATACTCCTTTGCCTTTGATTGTATGCGCAATGATTACTGCTGGAATATCTGTGATAGAATCAGCCCATTCAATTCCATCAAGTATCTGCTCCATGTCATGGCCATCAATCTCTTTCACAGCCCATCCGAAACCAGACCATTTCGCAGGCACATCAAACATCCGCATCTGTACATCAACGAAATCGTCATTCTGGATGCCATTCAAATCGACAATGACCTTTAGATTTCCAAGTTCGTGGTGCCTTGCAGCCATGACCGCTTCCCATACACTACCTTCCTGAAGTTCACCATCGCCCAACATGACCCAGGTGGTGCGCTCACTATCATCCAAGCGTGCAGCGATAGAACAACCGATTCCAAAAGATAGTCCCATGCCAAGAGAACCTGCACTAAAATCAACTCCCGGAGTCCATTTCATATCCACATGCCCCTGACAAACCCCCCCAAGTACTCGGTATGATTCAAGATCTGAGTGAGAAATGAATCCCTTCTCTGCAAGGATTGCATACATCCCTGGGCTTGCATGCCCTTTGGAAAGTATGAAACGGTCTCGGTCAGGCCAATCTGGCTCATCAGACTTTACTCTAAGTCGCTGATGATACAGTGCCGTAAGGATGTCAATTTCAGATAATGAACCACCAGGATGGCCTGCAGCAGCACGATGAGTCATCCTAAGGATGTGTGCCCTGCAATGTCTGGCGATGTCTTCTAATTGGGCAGTCCTGCTCGGTTCTGTCACCATCATTGACTCCCCTCATGTAGATGGTTGTCAATGGGGCCTTTCAACATTCACATCTATTGCCGCCGGAATAATCTGCGAGGGGGTTCATTTCTGAGGTGAAAATGCTCGGATGAATCGCCTGAAACCATCCGAAATTACGGCAATTGAATCCGTGATCAGATTGGAGCCATCTCTGCTCTGTGGCAATGAGCGAGAAACCAAGAAAATGAACACAGCAATGAACCAACTGTAGAACAGCAAGGTCCAGAAATCTCCAAGTTGTCCCAACCCGATGATGTGGTGTGGCTCATCCCAAACAACAATGATGAATGCTATCAACACTCCCATCAGCGATTCTCCAGCAATGAATCCCGCACCTAGAAGAACTCCGCGAGAAGATACCTCCTCGCCTGCCTCCAGTGCCTCCTGTGATGGTTCATCCAACAATTCTCCATCAACCCGCCTGTGTGCAGATTTCACCACAATGTGACTTACTAGTCCTCCTACCATGATAGGAACTGAGAGAGCGAGAGGGAGGTAGATTCCGATGGCTACTGACATGACGGGCATCTTCCGCCAGATGATTATTACAGCGATAAGTGCGCCCAATGTAATCATTGGAAGATTCAACTCACCTCCAAATATTCCCTGAATGATAGAGCCGATCAGCTCTGCTTGTGGTGCCAATAATGCGCCTTCGCAAGCCTGTTGCAGGGTTTGCTCGGCTGGGTCCCAATTATTAGGTGGATTATCGTAACAATGAGTCTTGGTTATTCTGAAAGCCTCATTTAGCAACCACAGCACTGGCCCAATGACAATGGCTCCCACCACAACGCCGATGATTTCAGCAATCTGTTGTTTATGCGGAGTTGCTCCAACAAGATGTCCTGTTTTCAGATCCTGCATTACATCTCCTGCAATAGCAGCGTTGACAGCCACCACTGCCGCAATGATAAGAGTGGCATACATCAAATCCTCCTTCTCCATCCCGAGCATGAAATCACCAACAACCCAGACAATCATGGCTGTGAACAGTAATGTTGCAATCGTCATTCCTGAAACTGGTGAGTTGCTTGAACCCACGACTCCGGCAATATATCCAGCCACTGCAGAGAAGAAGAAGGCAGCAACTGCAAGGAATAATGCCCCTACGATAGCAAGAACAAGGCTGCCAGTTCTCCACCAATAAAACAAGAATGTCAGAACTGCAATTACTACACATACGAACAAGACTTTGCGCATGTCGATGTCAATTTCAGTTCTAGGCAATTCCTCATTCTCATCAATATCGGTGAAATTCAAGGCCTTCTTGAAACCGGTCATGATGGTCTTTCGCATGGTCCACAGAGTATAGACTCCTCCAACAACCATGGCTCCGACTCCCACGAATCGAATTTGTTCATTCCATATCACCATGAATGCATCTGTTGAATCGATACCAGCAGGCCAACCATTCACCATGCCATATAGAGGGACGAGAATTCCGAATCCCAAAACACCTCCTAAAAAGATGAATGATGCAATCCTTAAACCAACGATGTAACCTACTGAGAATAGGGCAATCGACATCTCTGAACCAACATATGCGCGAATTCCCCCTAGGTCGAATGCTTTGTGAACGCTATGCTTGACCAGATGCATTCCCTTGACACACCAACCAAAAAGACCGCCGATAATCAGGGCATAGATGATAGCAATCAATCCGCTTCCGCCTTCTTCACCAGATACCAGAACTTCTCTGCAAGCAACCCCCTCAGGATATGGCAATGCCTCCTCAACTATGAACACCCTGCGCAGTGCTATGGTGAACATCGTTCCAAGTACACCACCTAGAAAGGCGATAATGAAGGTATCAATCCAGTTGATATCTGACCAGATTCCCATAACCAGCAATGCAGGTACTGTGAAGATGATGCCTGCAGCCAAACTCTCTCCGGCCGAAGCCATTGTCTGTACAGAATTGTTCTCAAGAATGGAAACGTCCTTGAATTGGAAACCGCGTAGAATAAGCATCGACATGACCGCTGCGGGTATCGACGCACTAACAGTCATACCCACTAGCATTCCAAGGTAAGCATTGGCTGCAGTCATTACCGCACCGAGTAAAATCCCGATGACGATGACACGACTGGTCAACTCCGGTAACACCTTGTCCGCAGGTACGTACGGTTGATGCTCAGACATGTATCACGGCGAAGAGGCTTTACTTCTCAATGATTCGCAATTACCATCTAGATATCTAATCAGGACATGCTTATCAGCAATAGAGTCATGCTTATCACATTCCGTTTGCACGCAGCCCCGTTCAGGTGGTGAAACCATGAGAGGAGGGGATGCCAAATGGTTCACAATGGAGCAGGAAGAAGTCTTCGATAAATTGGCTACTCGTCCAGAGGGACTTACTGATGAAGAGGCTGAACAGAGAATGGAAGAATATGGTCCAAATCAACTCGATGAACCCGAGAAGGTTCCATGGTGGCGGAGATTGGCAGCCCAGTTCAATGATCCTTTGATCTATCTATTGATGGGTGCTGCAGTAATTTCTTTAATTATCCACAATTTTGAAAAACCTGGTGATGCGATATTCATTTTCCTTGTATTGACAATCAACGCTGTTTTTGGATATTGGCAAGAGGAGCAAGCTGAACAGGCCATGGATGCTCTCAAGCAGATGGCAGTCAGTAACTGTATTGTTGAAAGAGAAGGAAGGGAATTAGAGATTCCAACATTTGACTTGGTGCCCGGGGATATTGTCAAGATGGAGGAGGGGCACAACATTCCTGCAGATATCAGGTTGACTGAGATTTACCAATTCAAGATTGATGA
Source organism: Candidatus Poseidoniaceae archaeon (assembly GCA_030750665.1). GTDB lineage: Archaea > Thermoplasmatota > Poseidoniia > Poseidoniales > Poseidoniaceae > UBA226. The sequence goes on along the minus strand of JASMHR010000086.1, from coordinate 196 downwards.
ATCGGCACTGACCGGTGAATCAGATACTGTTTCAAAATCTTCTATTTCAATTAAAGGAAACAGAATTCTTGCCGAACAATCCAATATGGCTTTCATGGGAACAGTAGCAGCAAGTGGTCGTGCTATTGGCGTAGTGGTCCACACTGGAATGCAAACTGAATTAGGATATATTGCCAGTGGTATTGCAGATGCTGTT
>JASMHR010000085.1 GCA_030750665.1 Candidatus Poseidoniaceae archaeon | reverse complement strand
GATTCTGGACTGCATCGCCAAGGTCAGACTCCAACCACTGATACTGTTCACTGCCAACGCTGTAATCATGTTCAGTGGAAAAACCGACGAAGTGAATCGGTCCATAATTGAAGGAATGCCAATGATCAGACCCTGAGGATGATGGATATTCAAAACGGACCTCATAGGCCTCGAATCCATATCCTGGCTCGTTCTCATGGTTTCCGGGAACCATCATCCATGGCATGTTGCTCATAGAGCGTTGATTGTAGTCGAGATAATCATCCCAGACCGATTGCTCACCATTGGCATAGGAAATGTCTCCTGAAAGGATGAGGAAATCCGCCCCGCTGTCAACCACCATGTCGGTGGTATCCATACCCTCTGAACTCAGACCGTGGTCACCGAAAGCAAGGAAGGTGAAATCAGACGAAACATCTCTGGTCTTGAAGGAGTAAACCTCAGACCAGTCGCTTCCATCTCCGACTCGGTAGGAGTAATTGCTTGCAACTTCAAGTCCCGTCATGACACCACTGTGGAATACCATGTCATGGTCATAGCAGAACTCTTCCCCCATGTCGTTGTTGTCAAGAGAGCCATCTAATCCCCATTCGACCTCGGAACCGGTCTGCGATTCAGTCGCCCAGATGACGTGCATCTGACTTTCATCCTGACTCATCGAGATGTGGACCTGCTCAGGAGAAGTGCTGCCGGTCAGGGTACTGATAGGGCAACTTAGCAGGTTGCCAATCTGTGCATCAGCAACGAGAGTGAATGCCGGCATACAGAGCAGGGCTGTCATCACCAACAGGGCCAGACGCCTGAGCATGAACCCTCGAAGGCTTATCACGCTAATCATTTACTATGGAAATCACAGATTCACAATATCACTCAATCATCGCCTGCTTCGAACATCGAGATTATCTTCTCCAAATCTCTGCCAGTCTCCTCCAGCAGGGTTCGCTCTGATTTGTCCAATTCAATATCCTTGAGACGCTCCTTGATCTCTTCAAGTTCCGCTCTAGCAGATTCGCGCTCTTCCTTGAGTTTCTTGTCCTCCTTGATCATCTGCATTCTTGCTAGACGGACACTGGCATTCTTCTTACGCTGATTGACCGTTGACTTGTGTTCCATACCGATATGCAATGCTGTCGGATATGGAATGACGATTCCTTCTTGTGAAAATCTCTCATCGATTGACTTCAGCATCCAATCCTTGGCAACCCACTCATCACTGTAATCCTTGACCCACCCATACATTCTGAAGACCTTGGCGAAGTCACCCAATTCATTCAACAGTACTCGTGGATTTGGTTTATCGATGACGTATGGGCACTCGCGCATCAACTGTAACAAGGTGTACTTGACATGGTCAACATCTTCCCCATATTCAACACCAATATCCAATACCAAAGAGATCCTACGAGCAACTCCATCTCCTCCACCACGAGCATGGTTGATGACAGTAGAATTGATTAGAGTGTTATTGGGAATAACCACCAATGTTTCCTCATAAGTAAGAATCTTGGTTGAAAGAATTCCAACTGATGCCACCGACCCAATCATCCCATCTACCTCGATTCTATCTCCAACCTCAAATGGCTGGTCAATAGCAAGCATGAATGAATTGACAATATTTCCCAGAGTCTGCTGCATCGCAAGGCCGATGATTATTGAAAATACAGCCAATGATGCGAGTAGTCCTAATAACTCGATACCCATCTCTGATAAAGCAAGGTAGATACCTCCGAACCATAATGCTGCTCTCAAAATGAAAATTATCAGAGGGTTACTACCTGATACTGTTACACTTGACTTGTCGCTGAATCGCTCTGAAAGAGCAGGAATGATATGCCTTATTGACACACTGGCGAGTGAAGTGCTCAACAAGATATAGAATACCGAAAAGAAGGGAGATACTGTGGTCATTAATTCTCCATCTTCAGGAAATATCCAATTCAGAGAAAAGTGAATGCCACCAATCAGAATGAATGAGTATAACCGATTGGAGATTGGAGCATGTAATTCATCATCCCATTCAGCACTTGTCATCTTCACTATCTTGAGCCAAGGTCGCACAATCAGGAATCTCGACAGCACGATGGCCATCAGAATCCCAATCCCTGCAATAGCCAATCTCACTGAATCATCAAGAGAATTGATCTGTTCAATTATTCCAGACATCGCCTCACCATCACTTTATCAATCCTGTTTGAGAATTTCCTTGGCCTGTTTGACCCAATTATCTCTTTTGATTCTTCCAGAGAAAAATTCGATTGCTGCATTCACTTGTTCTTCTATCTCCGGAGTCATATTTGCAATCTGCCTGAAAGTGAAAATACCCAATACATTCAATTTCTCTTCAATGAATGTTCCTATTCCATTGACTCGTTGCAAGTCATCCTTTTCTTCCATCGTAGCTGTTCCAAGAGTATTGAAATCGACAAGGGAAGTATTGGCAGCGACACGGGCTAACTCGGCTTCTTTGGATGATAAATCATCCATCTTGTCTTCAAGAGCACCCATCTTCTCAGTCATCATCGCTTCCATTTTGGCAAGTTTTGTGGCAGCCTCATCCTCTGCATTCCGACGAACTTCATCCTCAGCCTTCTTGATTCTAGCCTCTACTTCGGCTTCCTGTCTGACTTCCGCTTCGGCCTTCTTGCGAGCTTCTTCTTCGGCCTTTTGGATTCTGGATTCTGCTTCTATCCGCTCTCGAGCATCTTCTTCTGCTTTCTTCTTGACTTCGATTTCCTTCTTCTTGGCCGCAGCAGCCTCTGACTTGGCCTTCTCGAGGGAAGAATCATCTTTCTTTGTGACTTTACGCTTCTTTTTTCCGCCAGAAGAATCCTCGATACTAACTGTCCATTGGAAGTAGACTGTCGAATTACCTACTCGCATCAAGGTGGTGAATTCTTCACCATCATTGGAGTCATAGATATCCTCGAATTTCAGTTTGAATGATATTGAACCTGTTCCCTTCTCGTCCTTATCCTCATTTTCTGCTTCGACCACAATATCTGCCATATTGAAACGACCCTCATTTGTTTCTGCATTCATATCCATGAATCTGACGATGGCCTCAGGCAATAGATGGGAAATTGTGATGGATTCCTGGCTGGACACTGTTTTGCCTGGAGATAGGCTTTCAATAGTCTGAAGCAGGTAAGGGTTTGTCTTGCTTCCTGAACCTGAAATAAAGTCAGGAGTTGAAATTGTGTGTTGAGGTTGCGGCCCACTTCGCCCCATTCCAAGGATGGCGAAGACAGACTCACCACGCTCCTTAGCAACTACAAGAAGTGGGATGATAAGCAATATCAACAGAAGACAGATTGCACAAAACCACCAATATTTAGTCACGAAAGTTGGATTTTCAACAACTTCTTCACTCTTCTTGGTTGCATTACAGGATTCAACCTCGTCTGGAGTACTGGTTGCATTCAGAGGATCTGTTCCACAGGCGATTTCATCGACATCCAACCACAGGTCATCATCATCGTCATCATCAGCATTGTCTCCAATGCCATCAATATCAAAATCAGAGGTTTCATTGGCGTCTTCATCGAAAGCATCCATCTCATTTGATACTCCATCGTTGTCGATATCATCATCGAACAAGTCACATATCATATCAGAATCAAAATCAGCAGGAACACTGTTATTAGACTTGGAATCTGTATTACACAGACCTTCCCACATATCGGTCCATGAATCATTATCGTCATCTGTATCTGCATTATCTCCGATACCATCATGATCAGTATCAAGCCATTCAAGTTCGTCTTCTGGGAAATCATCTTGATGGTTATCGTATCCATCATTATCCTTATCATCATCCAGAGAGTCACAAATGAAATCATTGTCAAGATCTGTTGGAACACTGGTGTTATCAGTTGAATTGGTACCACAAGAGAATTCTATTCCATCAAGCCATCCATCGCCATCAGTATCCGTCTCCAATCCATCGCAGACTCCGCTACCATCGGCGTCGACTGGAACTTCGCTCGCATCCTTCCAATCTGAGCCACATTGTTGCTCCTCAGTGTCGATGAAACCATCACCATCATCATCGTCATCAACGTAGTCACATATCTGGTCATTATCAGTATCTACTGGAGTATCTGTTCCATTCAATGGGTCCTTGCCACACAATAACTCAATTTGATCAGACCACTCATCACCATCGTCATCACCATCATCTCGGTCAGGTATGCCATCAAGGTCAGTATCCAATAGAACTGCTAGATTCAACGTAAATGTGGAACTGTATTTGTCATTGCTTGCGGTAATCGTATACGATTGAACAGAACTCAATTCTGTTGGGGTTCCGAATATTGAGCCATTATCTCCACCATTCCTCGCAGGGCTGGTACCACTGAATGTCAGTCCGAGAGGAAGGTATGGATCGATGTTCCACGAAGTTACATCTCCACCAACCGTGTTTGCATTAAACAGCACCATTTCGAGATTAAGTGATATCTCCAAGGTCGAACTCTCATAGAACAAGAGGATCGGAGAATCATTGGTCTCATCATTCACATCACAGACTCCATCACCATCACCATCGAATGGATGGTCATCAGCATCAGTGGAATCGGTTCCTCCACAAGCAACCTCATCTTCGTCACTCCAACCATCACCATCATCATCATCATCTGATTCATCGGGAGAGCCATCACCATCAAGGTCGACCAAGACTGTGAAACTGATCGTCGTCGCCGCACTTATATCGGGTTCAATTCCTTGAGCAGATACTGAGTAAATTGTTTCCGAACTCAATTCAGTAGGAGTCCCCCAGATGCTGCCATTTCCTTCTCCAAACTCCATTCCAGTAGGCAAATCAGGTGTAATCTCCCAAGTGATGGCTGCTGCTCCCCTCTGTGAGGGATAGATTGTATTGATAGGTGAATTGACTGCTATTCTATGTTCAGCATATGGATAGAAGATATACATCCCAGTTCCATTGATCCGAATAACGACGGTTGTGTTCACACTACCACCTGAATTGTTGGCGAATATTTTGTATGTGGTATTATCCTGATTGGCAACAGGTATTCCGGAAATAACTCCAAAATCATCCATCTCCATTCCCACAGGCAAGGAAGGGTCAATCTCCCAGGTCTCAACCACGCCACCAGAATTGGATGGCTCAAGCGGAGTCATCGGCTCTTCTTTCTTGAGAGATATTTGGGCTTGTGCATAAGAAATCGAAGCAACTGGTTCATTGATAGTCAGAGTCAATGTATGTTCATCACAGACTCCCCAAGTATTGCATGCCTTGATGGTGAAATCTGTTGAGGATAGATTCACATTCGGTGTTCCCGAAATATCGCCCGTTGCAAAGTCGATCGACAAGCCCGAGGGGAGAGCAGGGTCTGTTGTGAAATACGACAAGTATTGGTCATCAAGACCCGCAGTTGGAGAAATCGTGACCATTGGTATTCCACGCTCAAGAACAGGAGATAGGTCTCCCGCATCATAAGTGACATCAGGCGCTGGGTCAGCAACTGGGAATGTCAATTGGAACGAATGTGAACTCCTCAATTGCTGATTTGCATGATTCAATGTCACATTGATGGTGTATGTGACATTGGAAGAATTGACTGAAGGCGTACCATAAATCCGACCATTGCTAGTGGTGAACGATAATCCAGTGGGTAGAGTAGGTGAAATCGTCCAACTTGTTGCATAATCAAGAACGCTACTCGAGACCGGATAGAGGTCATTGAATTGACCTGCAATGGGGAAATCGATTTCTGCTTCGTGGTTCTCAATAATCTCTGGGCTAAAGGTCCTGAAGATATATGCGTAAGAAGAGGGCATATATTGGGTACCAGAAGTCAAGTGTTCCGTGGTTGTGGTATAGCCTCCCCAATATTGGCTATTGGTTTCCGCAACAAAGTATGGAGAACCATAGGAGTCTAATCCGAAATCATAGAGATAATTACTTGATGACCCGCTGTAAGTCTGTGTCTGATATACCCTATTTCCATCAATGTCGAATGCTATTGTCTTGAAATATTGATAACCTGTATTCGAAGTATCTTCTGTATCCATCATTAGATGTACCACATCATCGCTATCTGTTACTGAAAACATTCTGCTATCGCTACCATAATCTCGCATACCGAAATCATCCTCGAAATAAGTCCACAACTTATTTCCAGAATTATCAAGAGCAACAGCAGCAAACCAAGCATCTCCAACCGGTTCAATCGATTCGTCTCCCATCAGATTCAAAGTACCGATGGAATTGGATTGATAACCATCGCTGAATGCAACAAGCATACTACCATCACTGAAACTACTGATTGTTGGGGTAGCATACAAGTAAGATTCTGAAGCAGTAACATTCTGCACCCAAACCCACGAACCTCC
>JASMHR010000084.1 GCA_030750665.1 Candidatus Poseidoniaceae archaeon | reverse complement strand
AGGTGGGCCTATCAACTGTGACCGCCTTGGCCAAGAGGTCTCTGAAGCCCATACAGGGGCGAGGAACGAGTCCCCATTGAACATTGCGTGAGTTCGAATGAAATAGTCTCTCTGTACCTCACTGGAGGTCTGCCTCTCCGTCATTGTCAAATAGGGGAGGCAAGTCGGCGACCTGCTTAAAACGAGGTGTATGCTTGGGTCGAGGGTTGTTTGCAGGTAGAAAGATGGCGAGTGATCGTCAGAAGTTCCGCTGGTCAGACCGCCGATACAAGAAGCGTATGCTCAAATCCAGAGAGAAGCACGACCCTCTACGTGGATCGACTCAGGCTCGTGGAATTGTAATCGAGAAGGTCGGTATTGAAGCTAAGCAACCGAATTCTGGAATCCGCAAGGCTGTCAAGATTTCATTGATCAAGAGTGGTAACAAGTTGACCGCTTTCGCTCCTGGTGATGGAGCGATCAATTTCATTGATGAGCACGATGAAGTCATGGTAGAAGGTATCGGAGGACGTATGGGTCGTTCGTATGGAGATATTCCAGGTGTCCGGTACAAAGTCATCAAAGTCAATGGAGTCAGTCTCGATGAGATGGTACGTGGACGAAAGGAGAAGCCAGTTCGCTGAGGTGTTCACATGTCTGATGAAGATGAGTCTGCTGTCCCTGTAGAGGATGAGCCTGTGGTCGAAGAACCAGAGGTTGCAGAAGCACCTGCTCCTGACGAGACTCCTGAAGTATCTGAAGAAGAGGAATCTCCCGAGGTGCCAGAGCCAGTAGTGGTTGATGAGCGGCCAATAGCGGGTATCGGCACATTGGTTTTCGGCAAGTGGGATGCATCTGAAGTAGTCTGCAGAGATCCTGGTCTAGCACCTTATGTCAATCTCAAGACTGTTGGAACCCCTCATACAGGCGGAAGGCATGCAAATTCCTGGTTCGGCAAGACAAAATTATCGGTCGTAGAACGCTTCATCAATAATCTGATGCGTTCTGGAAAATACACTGGCAAGAAGATGGGCGCTATCAAGGCGTTTGAGGATGCACTTGACAGTATTGCAGAAAGAAGTGGTGCTAACCCTCTACAGACTTTCGTAGATGCTATCTGTAATGGCGCACCCATGGAAGAGATTACACGAATCAAGTTCGGAGCAGTCAGTCAGCCTAAGGCTGTTGATTCCGCCCCAATGCGTCGACTGGATGTTGCCCTCCGAAATTTAGCAAAGGGAGCACAGTCAGGGACACACAAATCCAAGCGTACCTTGAAACAATGTATCATCAACGAGATCGTCAAGGCTTCTGAGGGAGATGTCACTTCCTTTGCCGTCTCGAAGAGAGAAGAGTTAGAGCGCATCGCTGCCTCGGCCCGATGAGTAAACCACCTCTTCAGACATCTTTCCATACCCTACGGGTATGGATGGCTTCATTAACGAGGTTCCGGTGGCCGTGGCCATCCTGAGGTGAACCAATGGGTCGAAAAGAAGACAACATCAAGAGAGCAACAGAGGTCATGCATATACTGCCTCAGATCAGGAATCTATGTATCGCGGCGCATATCGACCATGGTAAGACTACCCTTTCTGACAATTTGATTGCTGGAGCAGGGATGATGTCAGAGGACCTTGCTGGGAAGAGTAGAGTGCTTGATTTTGATGAGCAGGAAAGCGCTCGCGGTATCACCATCAATGCAGCAAGTGCTTCAATGGTCCACGGTGTTGAAGGAGAAGATTATCTAATCAATCTCATCGATACTCCTGGGCACGTTGATTTTGGCGGAGACGTCACTAGAGCAATGAGGGCTGTTGATGGCTGTTTTATTCTCGCCTGTGCTGTAGAGGGACCCATGCCTCAGACTGAGACTGTGGTCCGCCAAGCATTGAAGGAGAAGGTGAAGCCAGTGTTGTTCATCAACAAGGTTGACCGCCTCATCAATGAATTGCAGGTCACTCCTGAAGACATGATGGAGAGATTCAAAATCACCATTACCAAGGTCAACAAACTAATTCGCCAATTCGCACCCGAAGAGAAGCGTAAGGAATGGCTTGTGAGTGTTGCAGATGGCACAGTCGCCTTTGGTTCTGCATATCACAACTGGGGAATTACAGTACCATACATGCAGAAGTCTGGTATTTCGTTCACTGATATCTTTGAGCATTGCCACAATGAACAGCAGCGCGAATTGTCCAAGAAAGCACCAGTTCACGAAGTTCTGTTAGATATGGCAGTTACCAAACTTCCAGGACCTGTTGAAGCTCAGAGATACCGTATTCCTAACATTTGGAATGGAGATATCGATACTCCAGTGGGTAAGGCGATGATGGAATGTGATCCAGAAGGAGAATTGGCGATGATGATCACCAAGATTTGGATGGACCCCCATGCTGGCGAGGTTGCAGTAGGTAGAATCTACTCTGGAGTCATCAATCAGGGAGAGAGTGTATGGGCACTAGGAGCCAGTAAGGCCGAAAGAGTTCAGCAAGTCAGTATGATGGTTGGCGGTGACCGAATCTCAGTACCCTCGGTAGTCGCAGGTAATATTGCTGCGTTGACTGGAATCCGTTCCGCAGCAGCTGGTGTAACAATCTCACGAGACAAGGACTTCACACCTTTCGAGGCTATTCGTCACTATTCAGAACCTGTAGTTACTGTTGCCGTCGAGCCGAAGTCGATGAAAGACCTTCCCAAATTCATTGACGCTTTGCGTTCTCTAGCAAAGGCAGATGCCAGTCTGATTGTCACCACCAATCAAGAAACAGGTGAAGCATTGCTGGCCGGAATGGGTGAGTTGCATCTTGAGATCACCACGTACAGAATTGAAGAGGAACAAGGAATCAAGGTCAAAGTAAGTGAGCCAATCGTTGTTTACCGGGAATCAGTTGAGTCCCACAACAAAGGACACGCATTTGAAGGAAAATCCCCAAACCGCCACAACAGGTTCTACGTAGAGGTTGAGAAACTTCCCATTGAAGTCATCCAAGCACTGAGAGAGGGGCATTTTGGCGACGGGAACGTTCGAAATAAAGATTCCAAGGAAGTAGGAAACAAGTTCGGAGAATTTGAAGGGATGGATCGAGATTTGATGCGTAAGATATACGCCATCAATGGAACCAATGTCTTAGTTAATGATACAAAAGGAATTCAGAACCTCCACGAAACTAGGGAATTGATCATCGAGGCATTCAATGCTGTCTGCAAGAGAGGACCTATTGCTGAAGAACCAATGATGGGGATGTTTATTCGTCTGGTCGATGCAAAGTTGCACGAGGATGCTATTCATCGCGGCCCTGCCCAGACTATCCCAGCCGTACGTAATTCAATCAAGGGCGCATGCCTGAGAGCTCGTCCAGTAATTATGGAACCTATGCAGAAGATGTTCGTTAGTGTTCCGAATGACTGGTTGGGTGGAGTATCCAGAGAGATATCCAACCGTCGCGGTGTGATTGAAGATATGCCTGCAGATGGAGAGGTCACTACAGTGGTTGGAACGGTTCCGGTTGCTGAAACCTTTGGCTTCTCAAACGACATTCGCGCTGCCAGCCAAGGCCGTGCCATTTGGAACAGTGAGAACTGTGGCTTCGATATTCTACCTCCACAATTGTTCGAGAAGACCGTAGGAAAGATTCGTCAGAGAAAGGGTCTCAAAGCTGATGTGCCCACTGAAGAGTATTACACTGATTGATCTGAGGCTCTGCCCATTTCATGAAATTCTCTTGACTTGCCAGTCAGTGAGTTCTCTAAGAGCAGTCAACTCCACCCAGAATGGTAATTCATCCAGAGCAGCATGGGCTGCTTGATGATGAGTAGCGGCCATTTCTCTAGCGTGATCAATCGAGCCACATCTCTTTAGAATAGATATCGCAGTATCGATATCATCCTGTGATGCAGTATCCCCATTGCCAAGAATGGAAGTAAGTGTCTCCGCATCCTCACCTCCTTGTTCAAGAGTATGCAGTACCATCAAAGTCCTCTTTCCTTGAGCGATATCGCTACCCTTTGGTTTGCCTAATGTCTCACCATCACTCAATATATCAATTAAATCATCCATCAGTTGGAAGCACATCCCCATCTCCCGTCCCCATCTAGAACATATGTCAATGATTTCTTGGCTGGAATCAGTTAGTAAGGCTCCTAATTCAGCAGCGATTTTGAACATGATAGCTGTCTTTCCTTCAATCATCCGCAGATATTCCTTGGTGCCGACATTCTCTTCATTCTCAAAAGCGATGTCGAGTTGCTGACCCTCGGAAACACTTCTTACCATTCCAGAGATGGAGCGAACTACGTGCTCTAGATGAAGTGCACTAATGCCATCCATCTCACCCGGATCTCCTACAAGAATCTCAAAACCTATCGCCAACATCGCATCACCTGCATTGATGGCGGTTGGCATATCATACTCCACATGTACTGATGGTCTACCTCGTCTGATGTCATCATCATCCATGATATCATCATGTACCAAAGTGAAATTATGAATAATCTCTAGAGCAGCCCCCGCTAGTTCATGATCTGAATAATTACTCCGGCCAGGCTCCAGTGCTTCACCGACAAGCCGAGGTAGAGTTGCTCGGACACGCTTTCCCCCACCTTCCAATAGGTGTATCATGGCTTGACGCAAACGGTCAACGCCACTCTTGGACAGAGCGCCCATGATTATTGCCTCAACCTTTGGTCTACACCTAGAAATGGCTCCATCCAGATTTTCAGGTTCAGATTTCTCAAACTCTCCCAGATCTAATCTTCCAAAACAATGTATCTTGCCGTCGTCAACGACAGTGTCTAGATCATTCCACCACTCGTTGAGTAAATTGTCAACAATCAGTTTGAACCATGGAGCAATGATTCGAGATTCATCATTCTGTGCTTCTTGTTCGGCGGTATGAAAAGATGTAAGGAACTCTTCAAACTCCTCTCTGCTGAACCAACGTAACTCTTCAATTTCGTTAGGGTTCGGGTTACAAATGATATCCTTGCGCAAAATGAGAATATGGTCCAGTTCTTTCTCCACCCATTCATCATCACTTCGCGACCAATACAACATCCGAGACGCAGGAGTGAAGTCTTCCGCCCTTAGTGTTGAAGGATCCACTCCCAATTCTTGTTCCATCTTCCTGATAGCAGCGTTGATGGAACCTGAAAAACCATCTCTCTCCATTTCGTTATCCAATGGATGAGAACAACAGGAATTAGCCCACACGCCTGGGAATGTGATCTTGTCGGAAGATCTCTTCTGAAGCAATATTCTGTCTTTTGAATCAAAAACCAATACAGAAAAGGCACGATGAAGAGCCCCTGTGCCATGATGTGCAGCAAGTTTGGTTTGCCCCCCAACTCTGTTATCGAGTTCATCAACCTGTATGACTACCTCTTCCATCATCGATGATTGGGTCGAATCATGACCTTCCAATGGGCGGGGCTCGGTTGAATCCCAATCTGCCATGACTATACCCATCATCCGCAAGTGTACTCAGCATAAAACATGGTCCATCAACCGAATACTCTCATACGATGACATTAGTTCCAATCGTATCTTTCTTTAACAAGGCATCAACCATTCGCTCTGGATGTGCACCATTGATCATCCACACATCTATTCCGGCCGCTGCCATTCTTTTAGCACATGTAATTTTGAGAGCAATGCCCCCAGTGACATCAATATTGGAATCATGAGAGGATATGAAATCACTTTCTGAATCAATAACTCGAAGGAGAGTGCTTTGTTGTTCTGAATCGGGGGGTGTAGTCATTATTCCATCAACTCCAAACAACGCGAAAATTGCTTTTGAAACCCCCTCGATTGTTGCCAACCTCTCCATAAGGTGATCTCCAGACAATATTCCGAAACACTGCGGCTCATCACAGTCATTGACATCACCAAAGGTGACAGGGATGATTCCATCATCGGAATCAAAGCGCTCCAATGAACCGACAAGCCCCTGCCCCGTACCTCTCGACCATGTATGTGGTGGATGCGACGATACTTTTAGTCCAGCATTGATGAGTGCCTTGCATACATGCGAATTGAGTTCAAGCATCTCTCTTCTTACCATTTCGACTGCATCACTCTGTCCATCAATATTCTCATCTAAGCCCGAACTCAACGAATATTGCTTTGCTCTAAGGTGCCCAAATCCGCCAGCTCCATGGACAATAATTGGCCGCCATCCCATGTCCACGATGTTGGCGATGCTTTCGGCACAGGCATTGAGAATATCTAGGCGAACCTTGCAAAGTTCTTCCTTGAAGGTGATTAATCCACCCCCGAGTTTAATCAGAACTCGTCTCCCATTCATGTACTGCCCAAGGGATTGTTCCTCAAAGTCATTCGCCGGTGGTCTGAAGACCAAATCCCTGTTGGAGTGCACATGGAACATCCTACGGTGGATGAGTTCCAACGCCATCTCCAGACTGAATTGGAGAAGAC
>JASMHR010000083.1 GCA_030750665.1 Candidatus Poseidoniaceae archaeon | reverse complement strand
ACCACAGGACGGTCGTCAGGATTCAAACCAAGTGCCTGCACCCTGTCATCTTCCACACTTCCAGTGGTGGCATACCAATCGTGGTCACCATTGGAACGCCAACGAGAGACCACGATGTCCCAGTTTCCAACTCCTTGATGGAGGCCTCCATAATTGACATCACCAATTTGATTGCCACCTACCACGACACGTTGTTGACTATCGATGACCACGTTGTTGAAGTAAACTCCACAACTGCCACCAAAACAAGCCTGAGCGGCACCAACTGCGCGGCCCCATTGGAATTCTCCTGCCTTGGAATATTTCACCACTACTCCATTCCAAGTTCCTATCGTGGAGGAAGTGAAATTAGTGTGCCAAGAAACCGTGCCAGTATTGTAGCCAACCACATAGACATTCTCTTGATTGTCAAGAACCAACTGAAAACCAGTTGAAAGCGAGTCTCCGTGTGCTGAGAATGCCCATTCCCAGGGCACCATCGCGGATTGATTGTATTTGGCCACAAAGAATTTTGAATCCGAAGAAGGGTTTCCACCGCTGAGTTGATGTGGACCGAAATTCGTTAGGTTCTGATAATAACCAGTGACATAGACATTCTCTTCAGAATCAACCACCAGATCCCAGCCAACGTCAACATCAAGTCCGCCATACTTGATGGCATAGATCCAATTTCCATTGCTTCCATTCAATTTTGCAATATATCCATCAAATTTGTCCGAAATCAACGTGGTGTTGCCAAAATCCACGGTTCCATTGAGATATCCAGTGATATAGATGTCACCATCATCATCGATATCAACTCCTCTCGCCTCATCATAGGCAATGGCAGTACCTGTGGATTTAGCCCACAACCATGTCCCATTACGATCCAGTTTTGCAACTATGATATCACCAAGACCTTTGGTCTGTACAGTGATACTTCCTAGCCAACAGTCGACGAAAATACTCCCTGCAACAATGATGCTACCATCAGTATCTTCAACCATTTCGTAGATGAAATCGCGGTCTTCAGAACCTCCAGCAGCAGACCATGATGTGTTTGAGCCCCTGCCCAATCCAGTTGCTGAAAATGCCGCTGCTTGCGCCTCATTGAGAACTATCCCGTTATCTTTCATGTGCCACATTTCTCTGGCCACGATATCTATCTGTTCTTCACTTTCATCGCCTTCGATGAATGGTACGGCAGGCAGGTTGGATGAAAATGGCACTAACACCATGGACACAAAAAGTAGAATGACGATGGAACGCGAGTTCGCCATGGCGGTCCGTAGGACCGGCCCTTCATCAATCAAACCCTTAACCGATGAACAATAAACCATGCGAAAAGACCGTTTCAAAAGAACGGAGGCCTCACGACAATAGCAGGAATGCATTTGCGCTGACTTGCCACCACAGCGACCTTGTCTCCTTCATCAACTCCGGTCAAATATGCCATTGCAATACCGCAATTATCGAGACTAGGGCTAGGCGCTCCAGAAGTGACCCAACCGATGATATCGGCCTCATCTGGAGAAGGCACCTCTTCACCCATTCTGGCAACTGCTTTTCCCGGACGAGGCAATGGTCCTTTTGTGAGATATCTGAGGCCCCACCACAATTCTGATTCTGGATTCTGTTTGGACTCCATGACCCTTGAACGACCAACGAACTGATGCTCTAGTCCCAGACCGAATGGAAGATTGGTCTGCCATGAATCTCGATCAAGAAAATCGCTCGGCAATCCACCTTCTGCTTCACCAAGAGGAGGCCACAGGAAATCCTGACCTGATAGCAGATATCCCTTCTCCAACCTCAAGGTATCTCGAGCCCCTAGGCCGACCGGAACCAAACCATGGACACTGCCTTTCTCGAGCAGAAGACGCCACAACAACGGGGCGATTTCATTGGCAATGAAAATCTCAAAACCCCGCTCACCAGTGTATCCTGTTCCTTGTATCCAGCCGCTGATTCCATTGTCGTTGACTGCAATCGCCTGACCTTTGAAACGTCCAACGACATTGTCATTTCCAAGAACCTCAGCCAATATCTCTGGTGAAGCAGGGCCTTGCAGTGCGAGGATTGAAGTTGTATCCGAAAGGTCATCTACCGTAATCGAGCCATCCTCCGGAAGATGCTTGTTGAACCAATTGAACATAGTTTGAATCATACTTGCATTTGGGACTCCAAGAATTGCAATTTCTGAAGGGTTCTGCGACTCTCCACATCCACTGTTGATCACCGACTGTTCATCTGTCACAGAGAAAATCATGTCATCGATGATACTTCCTTCCTCATCGAGAAAATGGGTATATGCACATCTTCCCACTGAAATATTGGAAACCTGCTGAGTGGAAATGCCCTCCAGCCAGAGACAAACCCCCTCACCAGAAAATCTGAAGAATCCCATATGAGAGACATCGAACAGCCCCGCTGTAGAACGCGTTGCAAGGTGTTCTTCGCTAATACTGGAATACCAGATAGGTAATTCAAAGCCATGGAAATCAACCATATTGCCGCCACAAGCAACATGCTCGTCGAAACATGCAGTGCGCAATGGAGGACCTTCCATACATACTCGGTGATGGAACAGTCCTTGAAGACTGTCATTATCTACCCTCCTGTATACTGTAGGTGTGATTCGCAATCATGAAAAACGGGCATCCATGGGCCATCGTCATGACGACCACCAATCGCGTATCACAGCCACCGTCTCCACATAACGAAGCGGTGCTCGGATTTCTTCCAGGCTCGGCTGAAAGAGCATCACTCAAAGACGAACTTGCACGTCAATCTGCAATGGTCGTAGAGATTCCCTGTTACATCGCTGGTGAAGAGGTCTATACCGGAAATACAGTTGACCAAGTGATGCCACATGACCATGGTCATGTCATCGCCAAGGTTCATCTGGCTGGACCTGAAGAAGTCGCTCGCGCTTGCGAAGCTGCGGTCGAGGCTCAAGGAACATGGGGGAGAATGGATTGGGAACAGAGAGCAGCAGTCTTCCTGAGAGCAGCGGAACTGTTGGCGGGACCTCGACGCGATGAGATCAATGCAGCCACCATGCTGAACCAATCAAAGACCTGCTATCAGGCAGAGATTGACAGCGCCTGTGAATTGATTGATTTCTTCCGCTTCAATGTCGATTACGCTCGAGATATCTACGAAGACCTACAACCTCCAATCAGTGGACCAGGAGTATGGAACAGCAGCGAAGTGCGCCCATTGGAAGGATTCGTTCTTGCTGTCACTCCCTTCAACTTCACCAGCATCGCAGGTAACCTATCCAGTGCACCAGCCTTGATGGGAAATACCGTGGTCTGGAAACCTTCCAAGGCATCATACCTCTCCAACTGGAAGATCATGCAATTGCTCATTGATTCAGGCCTGCCAGCAGGGGTCATCAATTTCATCCCAGGAAAACCTCAGATGATAGTAGACACCGCCTTGTCCAACCCTGATTTTGCGGGTCTTCATTTCACAGGCTCCACCACCATCTTCCAAGGTCTGTGGAAACAGATTTCCGAAGCACTTCCTAGACTACGTTCCTACCCTCGTATCGTCGGCGAGACCGGTGGAAAGGATTTCATCGTCGCACATTCCAGCGCCGACCGCAAAGGGCTGTTGGTAGCATTGTTACGCGGTGCCTTCGAATACCAAGGACAGAAATGTAGTGCTGCAAGCCGAGCCTATATTGCTGCAAGCGTTTGGAATGACATCTCTGCCGACTTGGTGAAGGAGGTCGAAGCGATCAAGATAGGAGACCCTCGGGACTTCAGAAACCTGATGACGGCAGTCATACATCAATCGTCGTTCGACAAATGTGTTGACTATATCGAGCATGCAAGAAATGATGAGAGTTGTAACATCATCGTAGGTGGCGGATATGATGACGGCAAGGGTTGGTTCGTGGAACCGACCATCATCCTCACCACTGATTCACAATATCGCTCCATCAAGGAAGAGATTTTCGGACCGATTCTGACCATTATGGTCTATGATGACGATGATTTTGAAGGAATCATGGATATTTGTGACCGCACCAGTCCATACGCTCTGACCGGTTCAATTTTCGCTGACGATAGAGATGCAATTGACTTGGCCATGGATGCACTGCGATACAGTGCAGGAAATTTCTACATCAATGACAAGCCGACAGGTGCAGTGGTCGGCCAACAACCCTTTGGAGGAGCGAGATGGAGTGGGACTAATGACAAAGCAGGCAGTCCTCTGAACTTGTTGCGATGGGTCTCTCCGCGCTCGATCAAAGAAACGTTCATTCCACCTCAAGACTGGAGTTATGGGTTCTTGGATGAAGAATGATTCACTTACGAGTCTCCAGATATGCCAAAGTGATGTACTCTGACTTGGTTAGGCCTCGAATCTTCTTTGCGTTGATGGCTGATTTCATCCACCTCTCCTCGAATACTCCATCCATCCAATCTTGGATGACTGCAGGATGTATGTATGAAGAGCGACATACTGCAGGGGTGTTTCCTAGATGGTCTGAAACTGCTGAGACCACAACCTGCTCTAATTTCTTGCGATCCTTGGTGGT
Organism: Candidatus Poseidoniaceae archaeon; assembly: GCA_030750665.1. Lineage (GTDB taxonomy): Archaea > Thermoplasmatota > Poseidoniia > Poseidoniales > Poseidoniaceae > UBA226. The sequence goes on along the minus strand of JASMHR010000083.1, from coordinate 2,127 downwards.
TTCAGGGGTGTCGAATTCAGCAAATCCTGCAGCGGCATTCCATGAGGCACGCCAAGTGCGGAAATCCTTGGCTGTGTAAGAACCACCACTGGCTTCATTGAGATATTCATTGATGTGTTCAGCCTTCAGGTCCTTCGCTTCACCGTTCTCATTCTCAAACATGAATAAATCCTGATCCTTGTGTTTACCTCCTACCTCGCCAGAGGCGATTATCATGCGACAGATGTCATCATCCTCGACCGTACGCTTCCATGGCTTACCCGATTTACCCGTGAATCTCAATTTAATATCGAGGTCACCTTCTGCGTCACTACCTGTGATTGTAGTGAAATGGCCCTCTGTCAGGGTTGACAACCCGTAGGTCTGATTCTTTTGGGCATATTCATCACTACCTACTCTGATGCTATACATGTTCATCAACCAGATGACCAAAGCAACAACCTTGGCTTTGGGCATCCCATCCAACTCCAAATCTCTCTTCACTGCAGCACGAATAGCCGGGAGGGACTTGGCGAAACCAAGTATCGAGTCAAATTTGATTTCCCCTACTGTCTTGGTCCAATCCGAATGGTATCGATACTGTTTGCGCCCTTTTGCATCTTGCCCAACTGCTTGGAGGTTACCTCGCTGATCAGAGCAGATCCATACATTACTCCACGCTGGAGGGATGGCAAGTGCATTCATTCTAGCAATCTCATCCTTATCCTTGATTCTATTACCTTCAATGTCAAGATAATGCCAATTCAACACTGGTTTACCCTTGGGACCTTTCTTGGCAGGGCCCTTCTTTCTACTAAATCCTGCCTCATTCGCATTACTGAGTACAAGTCCTGCCCGGCGAATAATCTCATCACGGTCTGGCTTCATGCAACTACATAATGCAATCAATCAATGAGGGTTTCGCCTTCAAGCAATTCAAAAGTGCACTGTTCACATTCAGCCAACAGGCCCTCAAGAGACTCACGGTCAACACCATCATTTGCAATTACTGGCCTGAGAACAACATTCCCATCGAGGACTGATCTACTGACCATGTATCGCCCTCTACGCAGCATCATCTTCCTGAGCCTTGTATTGAAATCATCCAGTTCCTCAGACGGCACGGATTCGGGATTCATCCGGAAACAGACATTGGCCCACAACCTTGTACTCATCATCTCCATTTCTGGGTGTTCATTGATCATCGCTTCCAATTCCGCTGCCAAGGCGACGAAATTCTCTACACGACGCGCCCAGCCAACATCACCTATCTCTCGCCATGCCAGCCACAATTTGAGTGCATCATTCCTCCTGCCGCATTGCAATGACATCCGTCCTAGGTCTACCTCTTTCGAATCACTGTTAAACAGGTAATGTGCTCCCTCTGTATACGAGCAGACTGACCTTAGAATCTGTGGGTCCTTGATGAGGAATACCGAACATATCAGAGGCATACCCATCATTTTGTGCGCATCCCAACATACTGAATCTGCTTGACTCACTCCATCCATCAAAGATGCATATTCAGCACTGAACAACGAAGCACCACCCCAAGCAGCATCGACGTGAAGCCAGATTCCGTTACGATGGGCAATCTCAGATATCTCTGACAATGGATCGAAGGCACCCCTAACCGTTGTCCCAGATGTTGCGATGATACAGAATGCTTCTTGACCGGCTCTCTTTGCAATCCCGATTTCCTCTTCCAACGCATCCGGACGCATTCTTCCTTCATCGTCACAAGCAACCTTGACAATGTTCGACAATCCGACTCCGAGTACATTTGCAGCCATAGAAACTGAATAATGAGATTCTGTAGAAACCAGTATGACGCTATTCCTTCCATCGAAACCCCGATGCATGGAGAGAGGTTGGAATGAGTGTCTAGCGCATAACATTCCTACCAGATTGCCATTTGAACCACCAGTCGTCAATACACCGGCACCATCTGGAAAGCCAACCATCTCGCACATCCTCTTGACCAGAGCCTGTTCAACCATTGTAGCGAATGGTGCTAACTCATAGGTATACATCGAAGTCTGTGCCAGAACTGAGAGCACTTCTCCTGCAAATGCACTTGCATTGAATCCCCCCCACAGTGGATTCATGAATCTCTTGCTGTCCGAACGAATGCTGAAACGAAGAAAA
>JASMHR010000082.1 GCA_030750665.1 Candidatus Poseidoniaceae archaeon | reverse complement strand
GACGAACAAACCGAGTGCAACTAGAACCACTGCCACTGGGAATATCTGCCAGAACAATTTGAACGAGAATTCAGTCACTGAATTGGTGATTGGAACTGGGCCAGTCAGAGACATCTGTAGCCCGCGGTCAGACCATGTGCATTGCTGACCACCCGGCGATTCAGGGTCACAAGGTCTTGGTTCGTTTGCGAGAATAGTGATAGTTTCGCGGTAACTCTTGATCAAAACATTGGTCGGAATGCTTTCATTGACCGCGACGATGATGACGGCCCTATCCAATAGGGTGTCACCATCGGTGTCTCGAGCCAGTTTGTCCAATCCGGGAGTCGGCTCACATTTCTCTTTACCTTCTTCATCCTCCCCATCGCAATCGTACATCTGATCGACTATTTGATCTATCCTTTCCTGACTTGGAATGCTGTATTCTCCAAGTATCCATTCATAGTCATCGACCTGTTCTGAAAGTGTTGAAGCACTATCTCGACTGAAGCAGTCCTGGTCATCGTTCTGACAACCAAGTTCACCTGCTTCCTCAATGAAGGCCTTCATCACTCTTGGAGCGCTGGAGTTGGTCTCTTTGACCACGGTTGAAAGAGAGAGGATGTAGTAGACATCATCTGAAGGGTCCGATAGTCGAAAATTGAGAGTCTGTTCCAGTCTGTCCATCTCCAACATGATGGCGCGGTCGGTGATGCTGTTTGACGCAGTCTCCAATTCTACATAGATGATCATCACGTTGGTAGACCAGTCCTTTTGGACTTCCTTGATGGCTTCTGCAACTGGGTCTCCTTCGGGAAGGTATACGTCCAGACTGCCATTGACATTCAGACTAGGCTCTTCTTTAATCTGCCACGGCATCCTGTTATCTTCATTGATATCCATGAATCCGCTATGGAAAACGAAGAACAAGGTTGCGAACAGGAATATTGCGATGGTCAAGGCTGGGAACTTGGTTATCACACCAGAAGGCCCCCTGCGTCGATACTCTCTCTTCAACGCATCCGGTGCCCCAAGAACCGCTTTACTTGCTGCTTTGGCATTGAAATTCTTGACCCGATTAGCCATCGATGAACCGACGATACCGGCCCGCTTCTTGCTGTGCTGTAGGAGGCTTTGCAAACGGTCTCCTGCACTTGCTTTCTCTCCCTTTCCAGAATCGTTGGAGGCATCGTCTTTCTCATCAGACATGGCAGGGCCCGTAGAGGCGTCATGCGCCCCGATTTAAACACATGAGGATGAGAAGTTCACTCAGTTAGAGTTCCTTGAGCGTTTCTAATGTAGTCAGCGGCGGTTTCATAGGTATGACACGAGAGCGCCGCACGGACCCACACCGTTGACTGGTCTGGGGCCCGGGAGTGAGCATGATGCCCGAACCTCGCCTTGTTGAGAAGAGATGGTCAGTGGATTTAGAAAAACGGATTCAAGAGGAGCACTTCTCGGATTCTGGCTATGATGCCCGTTATGGATTCAATCCTGATAGCGGTCGACCTATTTTCGTCATTGATACCCCGCCTCCATATCCTAGCGGAACCTGGCATATTGGAGCCGTTGCTCAATATTCCATGATAGACGTGATAGCACGTTCACAGCGTTTGCTTGGAAATGAGGTCTATTTCCCGTGGGGAGTTGACCGGAATGGCATCAATATTGAGTTCACTGTTGAGAAAGAACATGATGGACGCAAGATGCGTACTTGGGAAAGAGGTGAGTTCATCGAACTGTGCCGCGAAACGATTGAAGAATTCACACAGGCTATGCGCAATACAGCAGCAAGAGTAGGTCTTTCCTGTGATTTCTCTAAGGAGTACCAAACTGATGCTGCTGATTACAGGGCTGTCACTCAGGCGATTTTCGTGGACCTGTTCAAGCAAGGACAGATAATTGAGGACTTGCGACCTAACATCTATGATCCTGTTGAGAAGACCACTATCGCTGATGCCGAAGTCGAGCGCCTCAATAGAATGACGCAACTCGTGGATGTGGTCTGGAATACTGATGATGGAGAAAAGGTGGTGATTTCCACTACCAGACCTGAACTGATATGTGCCTGTGGAATAGTCGTTGTACACCCTGATGATGAGCGCTATTCACATCTTGTTGGGAAGCGAATCAATCTTCCCGTCCCTGTTTCAGGCCGAGAGACATCGGTGGAGATACGCTCCCACTCTTCTGTGAAATCAGAGTTCGGAAGTGGCGTTTTGATGGTTTGTTCTTTTGGAGACCAGAACGATGTTGCAGTATTCCGAGAGTTAGGGTTGAGGCCATTCCAAGCCATCGACCTTGAAGGCTGCATGACTGAGATTGCAGGCCCTCTTCAAGGGATGTCGGTTGATGAAGCTAGAACTACCATCATCGAAAGGTTGGAATCTGAAGGTAGAATCTCTCAGATAGTCGAGAAGGAACAAGAGGTTCCTGTCAGTGAACGAGGGAAGCATCCCGTTGAGATTATTCTGCTCAAGGAATGGTATGTGCGTCAAACACATATCCAAGAGCGGATGGCAGAACTAATCGAGGAAATCAATTTCGTCCCTCCTCGAAACAAGCAATTTCTCCTTGATTGGATGGAGAACATCAGCATTGATTGGCCGATAAGCCGCCGCCGTTGGTATCATACTGAGATACCTATCTGGTACAGCAGTGATGGCAGTAGGGTTGTGGTCCCACCTGCAGGAACCTATGTTCAACCATGGAATCAGAGCCCACCTGCTGGCAGTCAGGTTCTGAATCGAGAAAGTCGTGAGGTTCTTGGTTCATGGGAGGATTTACAGGATGAACTTGGCGCCGTCGAGGGGGAACAGAAAGTATTCGACACTTGGATGGATTCATCCAATTCCAATCTATTCGTCAGCGGATATCTAAACCAACCAGAAGTTTTCGCCAAGGCTTTCCCTACTGGTCTTCGTCCACAGGGCAAGGAAATTGTTCGTACATGGTTGTACTATACTTTGCTGAAGAGCACACTTCTACTCGATCAACCAGGATTCGCCAATGTTTGGATTGATGGTTTGGGAATGGACCCTTGGGGTCGCAAGATGAGCAAGTCTCTAGGCAATGGAATCGATGCTGATTCGGTGCTTGAGTGCGGAGCCGATGGACATACTGGCTCTTGGGCGGTCAAGGGTCCGAATGGTAAGCAGGTTAAATTGAGGGCCAACAAGATTGGCAGTGAATGTTTCCGTCTTTGGAAGGCGTGTGACGCACAGGTTGGAGATGATTTCCATATCAATCCGGAGGAGATTGAGAAGAAATATTTTGGAGTACTGATGAAATTGTTCAATGTTTCAAGGTTTGCGAGCCAGTTCGATGTTCCCGAGGATTTGGAATCAGTGCCCGCTGACCTGCGGGTTGAGGACCGTTGGATATTGTCTGAGTTCGCTCAAAGCATGACTGTTGTCTCCAATGCATGGTCTGCATTGGATATCTATTCCGCAACTCAGGCCCTGAAGAATTTCGGCACCGGAATACTTCCAAGCCACTGGTTAGAGATGGTGAAGAGCCGTCTCTATGATGGAGACAGAGCAGCAGCCTGGACTATCCATAGAGTGGTTCGAGATTTTATGGCCGCATTTTCTCCAATTTGTCCTTTCTTCTCTCATCACATCACTACCACTCTGTATGATAGCAGTGCAGTTGACGTCCGCCTATTCCCTCAGTCAGCAATTGAGATGGAGGCGGAATTATGCGCTTTGACATCTAGGATCATCGAATTCAACAGCATGGTGTGGAAGTCAAAGAAGGACTCTAGTCTTTCTTTCAAAGAACCAATTTCTGGAATCCATATTCCCGAGGAACTTGGAGAATTCACCGAAGTTCTTACCGCTATGCACTCTCTTGAGTGAACTATTCTTCTTCCCAATCTAGAGTGGTTTGTTTCGTGTCCGGCATCTCAAGCCCCCCTACTCTGAAACCTATCAGCCGCACAGGTCTGTCAAAGTCGCAGTTTTGAGCGAAAAGGCGCCGTGCCAGACGGTGAAAAATCCCACCTTCATCCATCGCTACAGGGATGGAGCGGTGATTGGTATGTGTCTCAAAACCTGCATACCTGATCTTGACTTCAGCTACTCTTGCACTTATTCCCATGCCTCTCATTCTATCCACTACCTTGTCTATGAGGATGGCAAGTTTTTCGATAACGATCTGCATATCGGTCTGGTCCTTGTCAAAGGTGTACTCTTTGCCGATCGACTTCCTGCTGCGAAGTGGACTGACTTGATTTGAGGTCTCCCCCTCAACTACACGTATTGCCCATTTGGCGAATCTCTCAGAAGTCACTCTCGCCAGTGCCAATTCCCCCATCGCATATGCCTCATCCATCGTTTCAATCCCCCATTCAGCCAGACGATTCGCAGATGAGGGGCCGATGCCGGGAACTTCTCGTGTGGGGCGGTCGGCAAAGAAATTCATCACCTCTCCACTTCGTACCATGTGGATGCCTGCAGGCTTGTTCTCCTCACTGGACATCTTGGCGACAATCCTTGTTGGGCCGATGCCGAAACTTGATGAGAGACCCAATCGCTGCAAGATTCTCGATTGCAATTCACGTGCTAGAGCCAAGGCTGAATCCCAATCTCCATCCACTTTACTCGTGATATCGAGGTATGCTTCATCGACACTGGCCTTCTCAAAGCGATCTGCTTCTGTGGCGAGAATCTCCATCACTTTACGGCTGGCTCTGCGGTAGAGCCCTCTTGTACTGCGCATGTACATTCCCTCCCCTATTGGAGCGCCGGGGCATCGTCGCCATGCTTCGCTGATCGCCATTGCTGAATGTATCCCGTATTTTCTTGCAGCATAGTTACAGGTTGATACAATTCCACGCCCCCTCCCATTCTGAGGGTCAGAGCCGAGGATCAAGGGCACTTCTGGGTCGAGATCATGGTGCAGTGTTTCAACCGCAGCAAAGAATGCATCCATGTCACAATGGATGATTATACGCTCCCCATCCATATCGACCAACGGTTGTCAGCCGTTCTTCATCATTGGCCATCAGTGGGGTCCAGTATCGGATGAAAACCTTGACTTTATTCAGTCGAACCAGACACTGATATCATCGAGAGATTTACGTTTCAAATCAGGCACCATGGCATCCTTCGCAGGATATCCAATCGGCATCAACAAAACTGCTGACTCGTGTTCCGGCCGTTGCAACAATTCACTTAGGAAGCCCATGGGTGAGGGTGTATGGGTCAGCGTGCAGAGTCCCATGCGATGTATTGCTGTGATGAACATGCCTGCTGCTATGCCAACCGATTCACCTGCGTAATAGGTAGGCCCCCATTCTCCATTCGGGCGCAATCTCTTGTTATGCTTGAACACCACCACTATCCATGGAGCGGTTGTAATGTGCTCTTTCACGTGGTCGACTCCTAGTGGGCGCAGGAGTTCAGCCCATGCTTCTGGCATCCTTTCCCCATATGTCTTCAATTCCTCTTCTTCAGCGGCTTCTCGAATCCGTTGTTTCATTTCTTGATTGGATATGACCACAAATGTCCATGGCTGCAGATGTGCGCCACTTGGAGCAGTGTTTGCGCATTCTATCGCCAATTCAATGAGTCGTTTCGGCACCGTTTCATCAGAGAAATGCCTAGTGGTGCGGCGTGTCTTCATTTCGGCAAATGTTGTTTCTGCAGCAGTGAGCATTTGCGCTGAATCCTTCTCGGTGAATTGCAATCGGATGAATCCGTCCATGGCCTCTGCAGGGTGTGTAGTGCAAGAACACTTTCACTTTCAACGACTCTCTACGGGAAAATAAGGTGAAGTATCTCATAGGCGAATCATCATATGTCGGGGGCGAAATTGACATGGAAGGGACGGATTGAGCAGCGAATCGAATCATTGCTACCGTATAGGCGATTATTGGATGGTCCTGACAAACCTGCTTTTGACAGTATGATGAGAGCGATTCGTCAGCGTAGAACCTCTGGAGCCATGCTGATTTCAGAGGAACCACTTGATGTCATGATTTTGTCAATCACATTGGAGGCCTATCGCCGAATTGAAGATCTGGAGAGGAGATTTTCAAAACTACAGGCAGTCTTGATGGAAGTAGAAGAGGCTCATCGATTGACCTGAGTATCTGCTTCCCTCCCTTTCAACACAGTATCTACAGCATCAGCGATATCCAGCCCCACTCTGACTTGTGCTTCCAGTGTTGCAGCTCCCACGTGTGGGGTGCCATGGAATCCTGGGTGTTGCAGTAACGGATGGTCTGCTTCGACGGGCTCATTTTCGAATACATCGAGGGCCAATGTGGACAATGTCCCATCTTCAAGGGCCGTGAATGCAGCCTCCTCATCGATGATTCCACCGCGGGCACAATTGACAAGATGGTTACCGCAGTGAACTCCATCGGCGCCCCTGCCTGTCATCAGAGCAAGCCTGTCGGCATTGACCAAGTGGTGGGTTTCCTCAGTGAGATTGCAATGAACTGTGATATGGGTGCACATCCGGAACAGGTCATCGACATCAGCATGCATGCGAACGCCTAGTCCACGACTGACCTTGACTGGGAGATATGGGTCGTATGCATGTACCTCCATGCCCAATGCTACTGCAACATCAGCGACTCCTTGGGCAATCCGTCCAAAGCCGATGAATCCAAGGGCTTTGCCAGATAATTCAGTCCCCTTCATCAACTTCTTCTCCCATTTGCCTTCACGTAGTCCTCTGTC
>JASMHR010000081.1 GCA_030750665.1 Candidatus Poseidoniaceae archaeon | reverse complement strand
ACCATAGCATACCTTCCGAAACATAATTAGAGGATGATGACCAGTACAAGGAGTAGGATTGGGTCGTGTTATCAAACTCATAGACTCGGCTGGCTGAAGAACCAGTATTTCCGATCAACAGGTCCAGATCGCCATCGCTATCCATGTCCCCTAGATCCATCGAAATGGTGTATTCGGATGCTCCATCATTCCAAGATGCAGTCGATTGCAACATCTGTCCACCATTGATGTACACAAGTGGTCCATCATTCCCATCAGCAGTAGCGAAATCAAGATCGCCGTCACCATCAACATCACCCCAGGCTGAATCCGAGGAATCTCCTGCATTCGGAGTCGACCATTCTGCTTGAGTGCCAAAACCGGAACCATCGAAGATGCGAATGTTATCTTGACTATTGGTGTTGGATTCCAACAAGTCCAGATCCCCATCCATATCCACATCAGCCAATCGGACATCCATCGTATTGGCTGATTCAGTACTGCTCCAATCAGCAGAACTGGACAAGGTTCCAGCAGTGTTCAAGAATAATTGATTCACTCCTCCATGATTACCTACAACCAAATCCATGTCTCCATCAGCATCAACATCACCGAGTGCAATCGAGCTGGTGGAATTATCAGCAGGACTCTGCCAAGAGGTAGAGGAAGAGAAGGTGGCTCCAGAGTTCAAGTAAAGAGAGACGCGCCCACCGGAGACTGCTTCGATGAGGTCGAGATCATTATCTCCGTCAATATCGGCAAGTTTGACATCCATCACATTGTCGCTATGGCCGCCTTCCCAAGAAGTGGATGAACCAAAGGATGAGCCTGAATTCCTGAACATGACCACCCCCTCATACAATACTCCAGCAACAAGGTCGAGGTCGTTGTCTCCATCCACGTCACCCCAATCAAGACTGGTGAATCTAGAATCTGTACTCAGACCTCCGTATAGATGAGACCACACCGCGGTTGTGGAAAGTGTTCCTCCTTGATTCTGAAAGATTTGGATGGCACCCTCGTAATTGGCCACTGCAAGGTCTGCATCGCCATCCGAGTCGTAATCTCCCCACGCCAGATCAAAAGATACCAGTGAATCTGAACTGTTCCAGGAGGGTGTTGATTCCAATCCGTTACCTTGGTTCAGATATACTGCATTCCTGGCTCCATTGTTACCTATTGCCAAGTCCAGGTCTCCATCTAAGTCGACATCTGCCCAATCCGTGGATATCGCCGCAGAGCCTTGAACATTCACCTTCTCAGCAGCGGAATTGAAAGGAGTTGGAGTGGGGTCTGAAACGCAATTTGCAGTTGAGTCTAGACAAGAGAGTCCTCTGCGAAAATCACCAGCGGGCAGAGCTGGGTCCATGGGATGAGCATCATTTGGATTGAGGACTCCATCGCCATCCCAATCGTTCAAAGAGACTGAATATGGCTGCTGAGGTTCCCACCAATCTCCGGTTGCCATGTGGTAGCCGCCGACTGAATGATCACCAGTGGCTCTTCCTTGCACATGCCCTGTCAAGCCTATATCGTCAGCCGTGGATTCGCCCTCGCCCCCCAGATCAAATGTTGTTGCAACGAGAAGAACCTGCAGACAAAGCAAGCAGACCAGCGCTGAAGATAAGCAGGCGCGACCCCTTGGCATATATTGCAACGGGGGCTTTCTGAGGATAAGATTCGCGCTGATACATGGGTAGTATATTCATCCTTCATAAAGGGTCAAGAACCAAGTCATTAGAGTGGATTGGATTCCACGGGTTGGTTGAAGGAAATGACAGGAGAAAAAAATGGCAAAAAGAGCAAGACAGACAAAGAAACCAAGGTGACAATCAACTATGATGGTGAGAAAGGTGGATTCCAATTCGACGCTGGACAGTTGCTACAAGCATTGCACGATGGCGCAGTAGTGAAAGAAGAGAAGATTACTGACGAAAAGGCCGATGCCAGAGAATTCTTTGATGGTGAGAAACCAAATTCCAACGGCAGATGCTGGAACCCCATTCGTGCCGGTCTTTGGCTTCACTGTGTCGATCAGCTCCTCGAAGAACGCTTCGCAGTAATGAAAACTGAGAGATACAACAATCAGGGAAAGCGTGGTTCTCCCCTTCTGTACAATGACTTCGATATTGGATATGAAGAGAAAACCTCACTATTGATTGCTGGAGACAAATATGTCATTGATATGGATACTGATTCTCACTACATCTTGACTTATATGCCAGATCCGGATGGGGATCTCAGATTGGTGGTATGGTTCAATCCTCTGACCAACACACCTAAAGACTTCTGGGATATTGTTGAGGAGTATTTCCATACACATGGGCCTTTGAAATCTGCAGTATTCACTCCTGGCTGGCGTTTTCTACCTCGGCACTCCGACGAAGCGAAGATGCTGGTTCTAGAACCTGAAGTGGTTTCCAAGATTGACCTGCATCTGTACAAGTGGATGGACATGGTAGACTCCTATCGTGCAAGAGGGTTGTCAACATCACGCGGAATCATCCTTGCTGGGTCTCCTGGCGTTGGAAAAACCTTGTTCGTGAAATCTCTTGTCAGTAAGGTCACAGACCATACCATCATCGTTGTATCATCTGATGACATAAGTCACCGTGGAGACATCAAGGGGATATTCAAGTTGGCCGGCAAGTTGTCTCCAAGTCTTGTCATTCTTGAGGATGCAGAATTCTGTAGTCTCGACCGTAGTTTCCATTACACTCCGATGATTGGAGAGATATTGCAAGCAATGGATGGTATTGCGCCAAACGATGGCGTGATCACCATCGCTACCACAAATCTCGTCGAGACCCTTGACCCTGCCATCCGTGACAGGCCTGGCCGTTTTGACCATGTCATACAAATCGGAACCCCTAGTCTCAAGACTCGTCAGAAATTGCTTGAAACATATGCCGTGAAGTTCAAAATTGACCCGAAGGTCTCAATGATTCAGGTTGCACAATCCACTGACAACTGGACTGGAGCATTCCTCAAGGAGCTGCTCGTCAACGCAGAACTGAGGTCAAAGGATGGTGTCATTACTGTCGCTGATATTCAGGATGCGAACGATGATATCGCTCATGGACGTGAATGGGCCAACACTCCTACTCATCTACCCAAAGGAAAGAATTCTGACTCAAACTCCTACGTCTGATGGGCAAGTTGGTGCGAACACGAGGTTAATTCATTATTGTCACAAATTACAGGAATATGGCGCTTCAGAAGAATCGTAGGTTGGAGGTACTGTAACATGAATTTAATTAATGAGCCAGAAAACGTCTTCCAGACGGATATCATCAGGCCAAGAGACCTAGGCGGCAAGACCTCGATCAAGGTATCTCCAAAGAGCAAAGTGGTCCTAGATGGAGTTGAAGATATCAGCCATTTAGAAATCAAATCTGGAAAGGTTGCTCAACTGGTGAATGTTCTCGGGCCCTTTCCTGACCACCTCACTATCGATGGACGATTCAACCAACTCAAACTTGGCGGTTCCCTCAATCTGGTTAGTTGGGGAGGGTTCCGAGGAGATTGGTCGAGCGGCAGGGTGTGCAATCATCTCCAACCGGTCACAACACGGCCTGATATCACCGCCATGATATTCCCTCAAAGTGCGAATGATGTCCTGACTTTCAGCCCTGAACACTGTGGAAGGACCTTGGCCATTCGTGGCCCTTCAACAATTTATCGAATAGTCATCGAGCCTGAAGTTCAAATGGAACATATCATGATTCAATCTATGCCATGGTTGGAGGAGATTGTTTTGAAGGGCCGAGTGACCCAGATGGAAATCTCAAATTGCCCACGCCTGAAAAATATCAGCGGGCATGGGCTAACTCTCTCTGCGCATACCAACCCATCTCAAAAAACTGGCCCGTTAAACTTGCGTGGATTCTGGCAGAATCTTGATGTCACTCATAACGAGTGCGACTTGAGTTCATTCATTCTTTCTGAAGATGATGTCAAAGATGCGGAAGACCTTTCGGGAAGAATCATCGTTTCTGATGATTATTTGATGCAGTGTAAATGGGCTGAAGATTTCGATGTTGACATCGAGGAGGCAGCTCTTGGACTCTCTTTCCAACAACTCGGTGACCTATGGACCAAGAATGAACGTAAGGCAAGAAGTGTATTCTTAGATTGGCTTGGAGACGACCGCTACATCATCGACAGACGCTATTTCGGTATGCGTATGGCAATGTCTCTACTGCTCAATGGGCACAAGATGAAAGCAGTAAGAGCGAGAAACTTTGCATTGACTGGAAAAGCGGGACAGCGGCTTGTCCCCCAGAAACTGAGGCCGTTGATCTCAAGCAAGTACCGTCGCGATATGGAAGTGTTCGCCCCATATGACATTCTGGATGCCGAATTCCTCGCTCGTTCCATGCGAGATAACGAAATGCCTCCCGTCCTCGGTGATTTCAGCGATTCTGTCGAAGGTCAAAATTCGATACTCAACTGGATGATACTTTTGCAGGATAACCGGACGGATGATTTCGGCCCAATGATTCTAGATATCTGCAATGAATTGGTGACCCATTTGAGAAGTGGTCGGTTCATCAACATCCATTCTTTCAACTCACATAGCACTACCACTGATATTATTCTATGTCTAGAGAACATGGAAACAGTCGATTTCCAGGACAATATCGTGATGAAACTTGCAGATGTAATCATGGAATTGCCCCATGAAGCGATGCACAAGGCAGCGCTGATCATTGCTCTGATGCAAATAGATGACAAGCCTGCACTGCGCAAGTATCTCGGAAAGTTGACTCCGTTATTGAATAGAGAAATGAATCAGATTGTCCATCCTTTCCGAATCAGGGGTATCAAAGCATTCGAGCGATTGAACATGGACCGATTACCGCATCCATACAACCCATATCATCTACAAAGGGGGTTGTTGAAATGAATAAACAAAAATTGTTTGCCTTGTTGAAGAAGTTGAACACAACTCCTCCATTGAGTGATCTGGATTTTGATGATCTCATTGATGATTTCATCACTGAGGTTAACGCAAAACATTGCCCTAGTTTTGACGTTTTGCTTCGTCTCGCTACAGAGCAAAAGGAGCATTTCCTATTGATATTGAATACTTGTGGCAGATTTTACGATCAATTGGCGTTCTTTTTCGAAAGTGAACGCTATAATTTCAAAACCTTCAAAGTCATATCTGATATTATTCAGCAATTGGAAAGGATTGATGATTCCATGTACGATGAATTGGTGATTGACTTTCTTGCCAACGTAATAGTGAAACTCCCAGATACTGGAAAGGAACCACAGTTTATCGGCGGCCACAAAACAGCATTGATTATCGCTCTGATGCAAGTGAAGGACAAACCCATTCTTCGCAAGTTTCTCGCCAAACTAACGCCCATGCAGAAACGGAAAATGAACAAAATTTCTACCCTCTTTCGAATCAGTGGCACTAGTGCTTTCCAACGTCTTGGGATTAACCATCTATCACATCCATATCACCCCAATCAACTAATGGGAGGAATTTGAAATGACAACAGAAATAAGTAAATTGAAAACATGCGATGTGAGCGAAGCGAAGGACATTCTGAGCCTTCACCTGAATGCAATCTGGGCCAATCCAGAGATGGCCAGCAAGTTACCTCCGATGATGCTGTGGGGACCACCGGGCATTGGAAAGAGTACTCTGGTCAAGAGCGTGACTGAAGAAGAAGGAATCGGTTTCATCGATGTGCGCCTTGCACAGCGTGAGCCTGTGGATATCCGCGGATTACCTGTCCCAAGGGAAGACCGTCAAGGAATCGATTGGATAGTGGCCAGTGAATGGCCTCGTGAAGGGGTCGAAGGAACGCCTGAACGTGGAATCATTCTGTTCGATGAATTGACCGCAGCTGATGCTACCTTGCAAGTTGCTGCCTACGAATTCATTCTCGACAGAAGGCTGGGTGAACTATACACTGTTCCTAATGGATGGTATATCGTTGCCGCAGGTAACCGCTCTACCGATAACGCAGTTGCTCGAACCATGTCAAGTGCTCTGGCAAACAGATTCATGCATCTTGATCTCGGTGCTTCAGCGGGAGAGTGGTGCGATTGGGCTACGGCCAACAAGCATCATCCAGATGTCATCGGTTTCATTCGTTACCGTCCTGACCTATTACTCGATATGTCAACACATCACGAGAGAGGGTGGCCAAGTCCCCGCTCATGGTCGAGAGTCAGTGACGAACTACACTTGTATGAAGAAGTTGGTATGCCTGAGAGGTCGATAGGACTCATCGTTGATGGATTAGTAGGAATCGGTGCTGGAATTGAATTCCAAGCATTCAGGGAATCGAAGAGTCTGCTACCCGATCTCAAAGCCATGCTACGTGGGGATATCGAACCCCAGTTTCCAGACAGGATGGACCAACAATGGGCTTTGACCACATCTATTGCAGCGATTCTCATCGGTGAAGATGAACCTGAAGAAATGTTCAATGGACTATTTGACTTGTTCTCAATCATGACTCCAACTTGGGTACAATTGGCATGGCACGATATAGAAAATGTATCAGACATGAGAGAAGGTTTGTACGAAGCCCTTTGTGAATTCTCACGCTTCGAAGAACTCGCTGACAAGATTCTTGGGGCCACAAAGGAGATTAATGCATGAGCAAGAAACCCCCTCGAGAAATAGTGGTTGTCAAACTGGATGATGAGGACAAACAACTCAAGAAAAAGGCCCTTGAAGTCTGGGACAGAGCACGCTTGGAATTGGTCCAATGGCGTCCGTTCCTTGGCGTGATGGCCATGCAACTGGAAATCATTCCTGTCGTGGATTATCGCTGTAGAACCGCCAGTACAGACGGTAGACGTGTATTCTGTGACGCCGATTTTATCTTGAGCCAAAGTGAGGAAGACTCACTCTTCATA
>JASMHR010000080.1 GCA_030750665.1 Candidatus Poseidoniaceae archaeon | reverse complement strand
AAGAACAAAGATTCGAGGATACAAAACAAACCATCATGTTGTCAACAGACTCAGAAGAACTTGAGAATCTTGACCTTACGGATTTCAATGAATATGAGACCTCAAGGCTCAACGCCTTGATGGAGCAGAATCTTGAGGTGCAGAGAGCAGAGAAATTCAACCAATTGATGCGTGAAATTATCATGGCAGAGAATTTCGATCAGGTGGATTCAATCAGAATTGTTGGAGTCAGCGAGGAGCAACGTTCATCCTTGGAAGAAGCCAAGGAAGAAGCAATAGAACGATTCCATGATGAGATGTATTCTTATTATTGGAATAGCATAGATGCCGCTCAAACAGAAGAAGAACTCGGAGACATCGAATTCAAAGGAGTCAGCGAATTCCAGTTGCAAAGCCTCACGGAGCACAGGGGTAATCGAGCATCGGCATTGGTCCCTGCTGAAGATATTCTCGATATCCAAAGTGAATTGGTGGAAGAACCGCTGAAAACAATGATCCCACAAGGGCAACCTGAACTCATGGAAGAAATTACAACAGAGGAAGTTGAGTTGGAAGAGGAGATTGAAGAACCGCTGAAAACAATGATCCCACAAGGACAACCTGAACTCATGGAAGAAATTACAACAGAGGAAGTTGAGTTGGAAGGAGAAACGGAGCCTGAAACTGAGGAGAGTTTTGAAGACCTGTTAATGGAATTCGGAGAGCAACAAACTGATGACGAAGAAAGTGAAGTTGAAACCATCCAATTCGATGATGGTGAAGAATTGGAAGAGTTACTTGCCGCTGCTTTAGAGGGTACTGAAGATACTTTGAAACCCGCCAAGGAATCTATTGAAGAAGCCGAGGTTGATGCGGATACGGATTCATCTGATGAAGAAAGCCAACCCTCTTTGGAATATATCAGTTCACCACAGATACTGATTGAAAAGATAATCGTGAATGAGAATATTCTGGAGTCTCTGAATGGAAGATTAAAACGGGAAGGCGTTGAAAGAGCCGAGTACGAGATTTCGTTGATGTGGAACAATAAGAATGACTTGGACATCCATGTAGATACCGCAAATGGAGACCATATTGATGTGAATACTAGAACCTCTTCCTGCAACGGAATCTTAGTTCATTCAATGAATGCACGTTCAACTTCTAAGAAGCCAATAGAACACATCATCTGGACGGAAAAACCTCCTACGGGAAAATATGTCGTCAGCATTGACCATTTCAAGAAGAACAGAGGTTTTGGCACTAGGGATCCCACTCGTTTCTTGGTTGCTGTGAACATCGCTGGAAACATTTCCGCATGGGAAGGTCACATCAATTCAAATGATGACCTGTCAACGATATGCGAGTTCACCATAGAGTGATTCGGCGATAGGAATTATCGCATTGTACCATAAACCTTCAGGGCTGAACATCGCAACTGTATTAGAGCGAATACGGGAGCCGCCCGCATGGGAATAACCCACAGTGAGTTGCAAGAGTGGCTCGCCGGCTATGATTCTGATGCCATCACCATTGGAGTAATAGCATCCCATTCTTCTCTTCAAATTCTACATGGAGCCAGACTGGAGGGCTTCAAAACACTTGGAATTGCAGTCGGAGAAAATCGTCGTAGATACTACAGTGCATTCCCTGGTGCAGAACCAGATGAATGGTTGATGCTGGAAGATTATAGAGAATTATTGAATCAGGCTGATTGGTTACGTGCTCACAACGTCATCATTATTCCACATGGTTCTTTGGTTGAGTATCTAGGTGCGGAGAATTTTAGAAATCTAGCAGTCCCAACCTTCGGAAATCGAGGAATCCTAAAATTCGAATCAAGCCGTACTGCCCAAAGAGATTGGTTGGAAGCGGGCGGTTGCACCATGCCAAAATTGATTGTTGACCCGCATGATATCGATGGCCCAGTCATTGTGAAATATGCTGGAGCGAAAGGTGGACGCGGATACTTCATCGCCAGAGATTACAGAGATTTCAGACGAAACGCCCTGTTAGAAGAAGAATTCACCATTCAGGAATATGTTCTCGGTTGTAGGTACTATCTCCATTTTTTCTTCGATCCTACTGCTGAAGATGGGTTCCAAGTACAAGGTAAAGGTAAACTGTCAGGCAAGAATCTTGGACGTCTTGAACTGATGTCGATGGACAGAAGAGATGAGAGCAATGTGGACGAGTTCTACAAACTGGGTTCACTTCGAGATCTCAGAGAAATGGAACTTGAGCCTTCTTTCGTCGTTACCGGTAACCAACCAGTGGTGATACGTGAGAGCCTATTGCCAGAGGCTTTTCGGCTTGCAGAAGGAACTGTTGCCGCTTCATTCGAGTTAGAAGATGATGCTCGAGGAATGATCGGTGCCTTTTGTCTTGAAACAATTGTCACCGACCAACTTGATTTCAAGGTCTTTGAGATCAGCGCTCGTATTGTTGCAGGCTCCAACCCCTTCATTGGAGGCTCTCCCTATTCTGACATCAATGAATGGCGGATGTCGACAGGTAGGAGAATTGCGCGTTCAATCCGAAGAGCCCTTGAGAAAGGATGCTTGGACGATATCCTCTCATAAGAGGCAAGGCTCATGGGCAACCGAAGTTTGCGCAAGAACATGGGAGAGAAACGCATCACCTATTCCGAGTATCTGCATCTTGCGAAATTGCTCGATCTTCAAGATGGAGGAGTGGCAGGTGATAGAGATATCAGCGCTGATGAACTCCACTTCATCATTGTCCACCAGTCATTTGAATTGTGGTTCAAATTGATTCTCAATCAACTCGCTGAGGCTCGCGCACTATTGTCCTTGGAGCCGGTTCCTGAATCCCATATCCCCTTGATTGTCCACCATCTTGACCGTACGACAGAGATATTGAAACTGATGCAGTCTCAATGGAAGGTGATGGAGACATTGACCCCACAAGGATTCCTCGCCTTCAGAGATGAATTGGGTACGGCCTCAGGTTTCGAATCTTTCCAGATGAGAGAACTGGAGATTCTTCTTGGTCTCGATAATGTTCAACGCCCAGGTGGAATGGATCCACTAGCACATTTTGAGAAATTAGCAGGTGAATCTGAACAGGGGAAAAGGGCATGGGACAGATTGGTCGCGGCTTCACAGAAAGAGACATTGTCAGAAATATTGACCAGGTGGTTAGCAAGGACGCCAATCCATGGTTCCTCACCAGATGATGAAGGCGATGACGAAGTGGTCAGAGGATTCATTGAGGGACATCTCTCATCGATGGAAGCACATGACAATGAGTCTCTGGAACGACACAAAGCCATGGGAACCCCGGCAATTGAAAAGGTGAAAGTGAGATTCGACGCTTCTTTGGCTGCAGCAAGAGAATACCTGCTCCCTGATGGACAGGTATACAGACCTAGAGCAGGGCTGCTGTTCATCGAATCATATCGTGAGTTACCACTTCTGGCTTGGCCAAGAACACTGATTGATTCCATAGTGGAACTTGAACAGCAACTGCTACTGTTCAGACATCATCACGCCCGCATGGTCGAGAGAATGATTGGAAGAAGAGTGGGTACTGGTGGTTCATCAGGGGTCGATTATCTAGATTCGACGACAAAGGCTCGAATTTTCACAGACCTCTGGCAAGTGCGTTCGATCTTGGTCAAACGCGAGTCTCTGGATGATGTCAAGGATTCTGGCTTCTACGGATTCACCAGTGAATGAATCTCAGCCAAGGTGCGGATCTACATCGATAGGAATCAGATTGTTATCATATTCGTAAAGAGCAATCTTCAATGGGTCAAGAACGAAGCGCACATTTGCTTCATCTACTCCAAACAATGAAATCAATTCAGCCCTGAAAGCCTCTCTAAGGTCTTCCTCTGAAACGTTCAAAGGAGCACCCATTCCAATCTGCAGAGCTCTGGCTCCAATGATGCGGGCTCTCTCAAAGCGGGTGTGCTTTCGTACTGGCTCGACCATGATACTCACCAACGTTCATCAGAACGCATTCCCGCCGACCAGCGACCCTCTATTGAACCCATCGCCCACCAACAAAGTCAATGTTGCTGGCATATGTTGATGAATGGGCATTCAGAGGATGCGTTGATGAGAGGTTCTGGCACTTGCGACCCGATGTCTCGGCTGCCCCTTGCACTGATGCTCACAGGTCTACTGATTCTGATAGTTGGCGGTTCCGTACGCATCAACGACGCCGGTGAAAGTTGTCCGGATTGGCCTACCTGTTTCGGTGAAATCCATCCATTTGCCTCTGCCGAAGAGCAATTGCAATGGTGGGAGGAAAACCCAAATGAAGCAGATTCTCGACATGGCACCGATAGTGACCACACATATTCAACAATCCAGATATTCTCTGAATGGTTGCATCGATTACTGGTTGGTGTTGTGGCCATTCCAGTACTATGGAACTGGTTACACGTTCGTGGAAGAAGAGAAGAATTAGGCGAGGATATGCTTGGAATCGCCTTTGCTGGGGGAGTGCTGCTCATCCTTCAGGCCATTGCAGGGTATGTGACCGTGAAATTCGATAATGCAGATTGGTCTGTTGCACTGCATCTTACATTGGCTGTATGTTGGATATCTGTATTCATCTGGCAATGGCTATTGTGGAGAGTCAGAACCAGTGGTCTTGACCACATCAACGATATTTCTTCCGAATTTGCCTTATCCGCATTGCCTAGGCTTCGATATCTTGCTGGCTCAGTATTGTTCCTGCTGATACTCGGCGCTTGGGTGGCTTCTACCGCCGGAGGTGAATACAACAAGGGATGCAGCACTGGGTTCACCGACGGATGGCCAAAATGTCAAAATTCGTGGTTCCCTCAACTTACGCAGATGGGTGAACTTGTTCAGATGATTCATAGACTAGGGGCTCTAGTTGTTGGAGGTGCCTTGATGTGGGGTGCTGTTCGAATGAGAGAGGTAGCCAGGTCTTCAAAGAATGGCGAAATCCTGACCCGATTCATTGAGGCCAGCACTGGCCTGTGGCTGCTCAACGTTTTCATTGGCGGAATCTACATCATTACTGCTGGAGCGGAGGGATTCATTGAATTGTTATCCCTTCTTCATCTAATCTTTGGAGTATCTTCATTTCTTGCGATAATGACTGCCGTACTGATTTGCAGGGTTGCTATCATGGAACCTAAGGAATCTGTAGAAGAGGAATGATGTCATGTCTGAAATCAGTGAACGACCTTCTCTATTCGTCATCTGGATGAAATTGATGAAACTACGGGTCATCGTTCTCCTGCAGGTGACTGCGGTCTGTGCAATTCTGGCCCATGACCTTCTCAACCGCAAAGGCGTGATTGAGGGAGGTGGTAGAACATGGTTGGACACACTTGTCACATGCTTCTGGGTGATCATTGGAGGGACCCTTTCAGCAGGAGGGGCCAATTCCATCAACATGTGGTTCGACGAAGATATTGACAAAGGCATGAGAAGGACCAACAAACGACCTATTCCTAGCGGATGGGCCTCAGGCAGGCACGCTTTGGTATTCGGAATCATCATCTCCATAATTGGGACTGCTGCATTATGGCAAGTTCATTGGAAAGCAGGTTTCTGGAGCGCATTCTCTGTACTCTACTATGTCTTCATCTATACAATCTGGCTGAAAAGAAGAACTCCACAGAACATTGTCATTGGAGGAATCGCTGGTGCAACTCCCCCATTGATTGGATGGGCTGCTGCTGCTGCTGGAACCTTGTCTGGAAACAACCCCTTCGACTTAGGTTCTCCAATCCCTTGGATGCTATTCCTGCTGATTTTCCTGTGGACACCTCCTCATTTCTGGGCCTTGGCATTGTATCGACATGGAGAATATGGAAAGGTAGGTGTGCCGATGATGCCCGATGCCAAGGGAGCACAGAGGACTCTTTTCGAATCGAAGATATACTGTATTCTGTTGATTGGACTTGCTTTGATTCCATTGTACTGGTCAGAATATGGCATCGGTTGGCCATATGCGGTGATCGTAGCAGGATTGGGAATCTGGTATTCAACAACGGTTTTTGCTATTGATGTAGATGAAGAACTTGATGAAAATCAGAGATTGCCAAAGGCGTATCATTCCTTCATGTCCAGTCTCAAATATCTGGCCTATATGTTCATCGCAATTGTCATTATTGCAGCCCAGCCATGGCTATAGAAGAGCGCGGTGAGAGGGATTCGAACCCTCGTGGGTAGACCCACCGGATTAGCAATCCGGCGCAATGGCCAGGCTATGCGATCACCGCAACAGCATGCCGACCAAAATAGTCAACATCAAATCATCGGTTATTGATTCAGAGATTCAAGAGAAGAATGATGCGAGATCATCATCAATTTCTTCATCATCTCCCCACTTGGTCTTACTGCCAATCTTGAGTTTCAGAACCTTCCTCTGCTTGAGAATCAAAGGTAATGCAATGAGGTTGATACAGAATGCAACCAAAGTAGCAATGCCAATGGTCTGGAATCGGCTATCACTGAGCCAACCCTCCAACTCACCAAGATACTCGACCCCGTATGGCGGTTCTTCGGGTGGCGGGGGAATTGGAATGATGTGCTGATTGTAATCCCAGAAACTCTCGGTGACTTTGACCTGAATGTATGAGCCACTGACTTCATTTGGAATCAGATTGACATTTCCAACCTCATCTACAGGAGTCAAGAAATAATAGTAGGAATGATGAGGTAATATTCCCTCACTCGAACTTTCATTCCACCAACCAGTTTCACCAGCAACACCACTTAGATTAGTTGCAATTGGTTCCAAGTATGTAAGATTCAGCGTGGCATTCGGCTCGACCTCTGCACGGAAGAGGTGGAAGCTAAACTCTTCTTCCGGCCAAGACCAAGTCAGATTGACAACGTAACACATATCCCAATCATGATGGAAATTGAAACAGTCTGTGTCATTAGTGAACGATGATGAACCACTGAAAGCAGAAACTCCAGAATTTGGTGGAATCGCATCACCGCATACCATCTGCGGTAGGCCAGAACCATCCCAGCCAGAGATATTGGCATTTTCCCAATCTGCAATTCCTTGTCTATCAATAGGCAATATTGCATATGATGCGCAGAAACCATCATCCATTGGAACAGGGTCAAACCAAGTGGAATTATGAGCTCCAATCGTTTCCATATAGTATAGTTCCTCATACTCTATTTCCTGTTCCATTGTTGCTTCACTGGGATGACGCAATGGGATGTTGTTGCTATTGATCCTCTTCAAAATCTTCCAGCCGTTGAAGTAAACATTGTCTAAATCCCCAGTTGGTTCGAAATTGATTTTCGTGTACCCCCCTGGCAGTAACTCTACTTCCACGTGTTCAGCAGAGACAGTGATGGGCGGTAACACACCAG
>JASMHR010000007.1:18535-34572 GCA_030750665.1 Candidatus Poseidoniaceae archaeon | reverse complement strand
CAGCGATCTCCGCCTGAGTATCATCACCGGTCGCCTGAGCATTTTGCTGTAGTTTCTCAGCCGTCTGTATGATGACAGCCGAGGCAACAGCAGCGACGAGAATCAGGGCGATGAACACTATCATCGCACCGATACCGATGGCACCGGAACTGTTCCTCTCATTATCATTTCCAAGCATCAGACCACCACCTGTCCAGCGGCGACAGATAGGCCCGTCGTCAATATCTCCAAGGTATTTCCTCCACCAGAAACGCCAATCAACAGTGTATAACTGGTAGTGGTCGCAATACTACAAGTGGTCAAATCCAACGCTAATTCATAGGCAGTACCTGGTATCAAAGTAGTAACTGCACCACCAGCCAAAGTCGTTGAAGCCGAAAAGTCAGCCCCCTCAATACAGATATCTGCACCACCATCATGAG
Organism: Candidatus Poseidoniaceae archaeon; assembly: GCA_030750665.1. GTDB lineage: Archaea > Thermoplasmatota > Poseidoniia > Poseidoniales > Poseidoniaceae > UBA226. The sequence goes on along the minus strand of JASMHR010000007.1, from coordinate 34,150 downwards.
TAGTCATCCATGAAACTGCAGTATCTGCAACCTGAGCACTGCCTGGCCCCAACTCATAAGTTATCAACACAGTATCAGCAGCACTGATGACCGCACTTAACACACTAATCTTGGTACCCTGTTCTGATTCGGTATCAGAACCGGTCTGCTGCGCTGTTTGCTGTAGTTTTTCAGCCGTCTGTATGATGACGGCCGAAGCCACAGCGGCAACAAGGATCAACGCGATGAACACTATCATCGCACCGATACCGATGGCTCCTGTTTCGTTCTTTGTCTGGCTCTTGTCTATTGTCTTCATTATTTTCACCTTTCAGTATTCTCTCCACTTCATATCACATATATGAGTGTTAACCCGCCACAAGCGGGTATTTCACTCATAATGCATGGAATATTACTCATTATGCATAGGAGCCTCCGTCTAATGCTATGCTGAGTGGAATCCGGAAAGCGCCAACCTCGTCCGGAGTAAGACTGGTAATCAATGGAATTGTATCGCATGTAAAACTAGGAGGCATCCATGGCTGGACCAAAATATCTCTATGCGTTTCCATGCTCTTGTTGCGAATTCTGACCACGCAGGAGACCTCTCCTTGTCGCACCTCATATGCGGTCATGACAGATAATCGACGGGCCAATGGTGGTCGTTCCATTCCAAGTGGTGTATTGGGCACTAGATGGAATCGAAGATGCACATATCCCCCAGGTGGAAGTTTTGGCAGGTCTACCGCTTCAGGTTCGGCACTCCAACCTCTTGGAACAGGCGCTTTCAATCTCATAGGGGGCAAAGGCCTCCTACCATCGTTCAACAATCTAACCAGTAGCACTCCATGATCCCCACCTGCTGGCCAACGACTCTCAACTCCAAGCCAGAAAGTGCGGAATAGGAACGGGTTCAGAGTGGAGGTCTCTCCACCAGCAATGTCTCCAATCAAACCTTCAACAAGTCCAGCAGCATCCTCCATCTCTCCACCCTCGGCATGGGCGGAGACATTTCGCAACTTGCGTAATACAGTCTCAAGTTGATTTTCTGCTACGTTCTTCTCCTGTAACAGTCTATGCAATATGGCAATGTTTCTACGTAGATAACGTACATCTTTCTCCATTTGATTCATTCGCCGGTCGGCGCGACGAACACTCTTTCGGGCTCCGAGCAGGTTATGCTTCTCCAGCATTTCACGAGCATCTCTGAGGAATTCATCAATGCTCATTGCCGATTCATCATCATCTAGAACTCCGAAAATTGTTTGTTCCAGTTGGCGGGAGCCTTGCAATAACTTATCTGCAGTTGCCTGAGAAGCCGCTATTGCCATTCGTGCTCTCTCAATATCTGCAGTGGTGAATTCACCTTCTCCCTCTTCTTTGGTAGCATTTGGATCTGCAGTAATACTCCCACCGCTGAATGCAGTCCTATCTTCTTCGAGGTTGTCTCTTCGGGATGGCGCCAAATCCTGTATGCTCGAAGACGGCTTGGCAGCAGGAGCATCCCCGTATTTTCCACCATATTCATCTTCAGACATCAATCATCACCTCCATCTGCCGCCTCTTCATTCAAAACTGAAGTCAAATCAAGACCTGTTCGCGCCAATTCAGTCAACAATCTTGCTGGATCTCCCAATTCCGCCTGCAACCTATCAGACCTAGAGCCAATCTCAATCATCTTGGAATATATTGAACCATATGTCGCTTCAGCAGTGCGTATGATGAACCAAACACCACCGATAACAATGACAAGATAAGCTGCCAACATTGCAATGTTGATTGGATCAGGATTCAATCTTGGAGGGAATCCAAGTATCAGTATCATGGTACCAAGAACTGGAACTGAAAGAATACGGGTCAATTGTCTTCGTGAATCCTTCAATGCCGCGAAATGATCCGTGTATATCGTCGATTGTCCCTGTTTAGCACGCTGATAATCTTCATGCACCAACTGGAATTCCTCGCCAGAACGCCAAGCTATCCATAATATCCACAATGCTCCAAGTACCAGCCACGAAATACTGAACCACATCGAAAATGAGCCTTCAAACAATGCTCCCATATGGAATGCAAGACCGGTGCTCAATGCACCTGTGAAAGCAGCACCTTGCATGAACTTCTCACTCTGACCTCCAAGTCTAATCAAGATTCCAGTGAGAATCAAGAGCAATGCGAATCCAATGACAACCAATGCTGAGGGAGGCGACCATGAAACGACTTCACTACTAAATTCCACTAAATCATCTTCTACTTCATTGCCTGAAGCCAATTGTGCGGCCACAGATACATCACAGGTGATGTCAGCAGAATGTTGCCACCAGTCCAATCTCTGCAAAGAGACATCCCATTCAAGGGTCATTTCTTCTTGTGGTGGCAACAGCAGAATAGTCATAGTATCTTCACCAACTACGGAAACACCTTGGTCACATGATAAGGTGACATCAATTCCAACAGCAGAAGCAGTACCAGTATTGAACAGATCAACCAATACTGTGACCTCCGTATCCTCCTCCACCGATTCACCTGAACTCAATCGCAGATTCGAAAGACTTGGATTTGCAGTATTGATGATTTTGAAGCCGAATGTTGCTTCGGTGAAAATAGTATAATTCTGATGCTCTTCTGAATTGTATAACCTGAAAGTCAAATTCCAGCCGTCGTCAGCCACTAGATAAGGGTGAACGGGAGTGCCTATCATTACTTGCAAAGACTGTTCAATCCATGGCATTGCCCCTGGCAGGATAATCTCAGTACCTGAACCCGAAATGCCACACTCAGGACTCATATCCAATGGATATGATTCAGCACCAACCTTCAGTGCGAAAGTCCATTCATCAAAACCAGGATCGCTCAAAGAAGTGGAGTTAATCAAACGCTGAGTATCACACAACTCAATCTCATACACACCCATCCCTTCACTTGACAGAGGAATATGTGACCACTCAAAGAACTGGGTCACTGTTCCTATTCCATCCGATGGTGGTTGAAATACTGAAGCCTCACCATCAGAGAACATCCTCGACATATGAAGGTCAGATGACATGACAGAAGAACCAGAGACATCTGCTGCAAGTGGACGAACCTCCACAACCAGTTCTCCTGCCAACAGGATATCGGGTTCGAGATCAACTGCAGAGATTCTGAGGTTGAAAGGAACCCAGACTCCGACCGGCAGATTGAGTGTTGAAGGTGCACCAATATCCAATTCCCAAGCCTGTTGCACTCCCGCTCCACCAGGCCTGATGATAGAATAAATCAATTCGACGGTTACATCCTTGTTCCCTGTATTCATCACTTCTGAGTTATATTCCCAACTCCCAAATCGATTGAAGTAAGCATCTTCATCCCACTCTCGGAATTCCATCATAAATACTGCTGCTACCGTCAATTCTGTGCTTGCAGTACCCACAACTTCCATCGAAACAACATCTTGTGCAGTCAAAGTAAGAGTGTGGGATGCACCATCAGCCATTCCTTCAGAAGCATCCAATGGAGGAGCAACTACAGTTAAAGTGACATTCACCTCCTCTCCTTGAGCCAATGAGAATTCAGTTTCTCCAAGAACCGATACCCAGGATGCCGAGTTGCTTTCAATCAAAGTGAAATTCTGGAATAAGTTTCCAGTGTTGTTTAGATTCACTTCAAAGGTGAGATTCTCACCTGGGATAATATCAGGTGCGGAAGGGATGGTAATACTGATTCCCTTTGAAGCATTTATTGAAACATTGATCAGCATCGATTCATTTACGCCTGTAGGAGTGGAAACGTGCAATCTGGCATAGTGATGATAATCGCTGCTGGCATCTGATGCTGGAGTGACACGTATCTTGACACTGGCACTGTAACCGGCTCCAATGGCGATATCATCAGAACCGTCGATGAAGAAGGCAACATCTCCGGAATTGCTGATGTCGAGCCACAATCCGTAGTTGGTCAGTACGTTGCCTGTATTCTCGATATAGACTCTAGCAAATGGTGGAGCATCGGCCAATCCCACATCCAGTTTGATCTCTTCCACCGAAAGATTGGCACTAACCTTCTCCTCGGTGATGAAGAACACCTCCGAAGTGGTCAACAGTTCACCAGTTGCCACATCCATGACCAGCAAAGTGATTGAATTTGATACTCCAGCAGGGGAATTAGAGGGAATCGTGACATTGACTTCAAACAATGCCGTCTCATCTCCAGTGATGACAGGGTGAGTGAACATCTCGGGTTTCACATCACTGACCAGCACGCTGGTTGCACCTGAACCGATTCCAACATCCCATTCCACAGGATAGCCTGGCTGCAGCGATATGAGATATGATGAGATATCATTACCAGTGTTGGTGATGTTCAATTCAAACACTGATTCATTACCCGGAACCAGTTTCAGCTCATTGACATCCTCAACTTCTGCTGAAGTGATACGCGGTATCTCGATGGTGACCGTTCGAGTTACCGAGGCAGCGTTCACATTGGCGGCTGCCTGAGCGACTGAAATCGTCGGACTGGCAGTGATTGGGATAGATAATGTTCCAGCAAGTGGAAGCAAATCGGATGGACCTAGGATTCCTAAGGAGGCAGATTGAGTCTCACCAAGTGCCAGTGTTGTGGAATTGATCGAAGTAGAGGCATTCCATCTTGCGACTTCCAGCGTTCCTCCGCTGGACAATGGAGAGAATGTCATGGTTCCAACACTGATTGAAACGCCAACCGCATCATTTGGTCCATTGACCAAGTTATGCACCACTTCTATCTCCATGTCGATGAATTGCTCAACGCCAGTACTGCCCAATGCAGCAATTACCTGTTCCTCGGTCAATTCAATATGCATCAACTCAAGACCCGGATCCACAATGATGGTCGGTTGTACAGAGAGTTGCTCGACCACTGTGGTTGAAACTCCTCCAACTGAAGGAGAGGCCTCAAGCCATAATCCTAGAGTCTCGCCATCCCTCAATCTACTGCTCGGATCAAGAGGGTTCTGTAACGATGGAGATGAAACCTGTGCTGAAACCGTTCTACTCTCGCCAACTGGGATGATATCGGTCACAATGGCACTCAAGCCAACTTCCCAGCCAGTGGCAGTAGAGGAGAAGCCGGATTCAAGTTCGAAGGAACTTGGAACATTTCCAGTATTGTGCACGGTGAAAGTAACCATTGCCGATGTCCCCGGAATAATAGGTGTATAATGTACTGCAGCAGCACCAGGATTGAAAGAGACATCCGGAGCAATGGTGTAACCAGTACCTGCATTATCTATGGTCGCACTGGCCACAGAACCATCTCCAGCCATGACTGCGGTGGCAACTGCCCCGCCACCATCTCCGCCATTGAAGGAGATGACCGGCAGCACTTCACCTCCAGATGAGTCGAAATAATTGCTCCCCGGTGAAGTGATGACAACTCCCCCTATTCCTCCAGCTCCATCCAACCAGGCCACGCCAGTGGCATCCATGTGAGGAGCCTCAAGGACAGCGCGATAGAGGTCTCCAGCCATCACCTTGGCCGATGCAGAGAGAGTGTATGCAGCCTCTGTACTGGTCAACAACAGGTCAACCTGTTCAATAGCAGACCTTGAAGCATCACTTGGAACTGAAACTGGAACAACAACTGACATCATGCCATTGCTGTTCAACACCAATGTGATATCGCCATCCTGAGAAATATCAGCCCATCCGGAGGATGAGGTCAGACCGATTGTGAAACTATCAGCCGCATTACCAATGTTTCGTATGACGAAAGTGAGTTGAGTCGTGTCACCCGGTTGTGTGGAACGGTCGGCGGGTGCACTCAACAAAGCATTGTACGGAGAGAATGTGATATTCCTTGCTGCGACCACGGAAGTAACATCATCAGAACCTGTTCCATTGAACAGAGCATCAACATCCATAATCCAATCACCATCAAGACCCGATACATCAACATCGGTCTGGATTCCACTGGATTGTGAGATACTGGTCAGCGTGCCTGGATTCAATGAAATCCCGGTCGAGTGGATAACTAATGATTGACCACTATCAGAAGCATTGGTCAAAGTCACCCTCATTGTTGCCACCAAGGGGATGACGCCGATATTCCTGACACTGGAAAGAATACTCAATGAGGTGTCAGTGAAACGCACAGCCGGATCTCCAGGCAATGGTTCTGGAGTATCGTGACTAGAAACCTCTCCACTCTGGAAATCAGAGACCGCGAAATCCAAAGTACCTACGTCATTCAACGAATTTGGGTCGCCTTCAGCATTCACCGTAGCCTTCACTCTCTGCGAGACTCCTTTCTGTGCATTCCAGTTAAACAACAATGCAGAAGATGAGGCCCCCGGCTGAACCGCAGAAAGAATGATTGAATCTATCAGGTCGTTCGGAGAAGCAGTACTTCCATTGCTCAATACAACAGTCCCACCTGCAGCAGCAGTTCCCAGGTTCCTTACTACAACCGACACAATATGTGAACCTGGAGCGAGTATTATTCCCGAACCTGAATCTATTGAGCCGCCGCTTGAAATGGTCACTGAAAGCACTTCGAGATCGGGAGTACCGACTCGACCCGAGGTCGCTTCGGCTTCAAGAGGTGCAAACACCAGAAACATTGGCATCAGTAACAAAGCGAACATCAACATTGCCCTATTGCTTTCAGCTCTCATCTGCGGCACCCTCCTTGCTCGGCATGGAAAACCTCTGAACGTCCACCTTCTTGCCCTGTCTCTTCCATTGCGCCAACAACTGTTCCAGCAGAGTGTCATGGGTTGAATCCGGAATCCCAAGTCTTCTGCGCTCTTCCCAAAGCAACAATTGCTCGGTCCTAGTCAGAATTCCATCCCTCAGATACAACTCCAAGGTCTTTCGATATGCATCTCTATCACTGATGGCATAGACTATTGTATCCCCGGGAATCGTATCCGCTTTAGCCTGAATCTGGTTGCCTAGAGTGAGCGCATCATCATAGGTCAGATGGCGACTATCAACCTCAGCCTGAATGGTGCTTGCAATCTCTTGAAGTTTGTAATGAGTACTGGATTTGTGAATCTGGCGGAGAATCTTTCGCATCCGCCGTGACATCCGCGCCTCCGCCATGATGTGTTTAGAATCCCGCGGGATTATGAACCCTTTTACGTTAAATGGGCAAAATAACCCTTTTTGCATTACTAATCATGCATTATGCATAAATAATTGATTGATACTTTTGACAAGGCTTGACATACCCGAACTCATGCGCCCACCATGACAGCCGGGGAAACTACTCTGGAAGTGGGAATGCAGGCACCTAAGTTCACTGCCTTTGATTCTGCAGGAGCAGAATACGACCTTGATGGAATGAATTCTGATGGCAAACACGTCATTCTCTACTTCTACCCTAAAGACAACACACCAGGTTGCACGGTTCAGGCATGTGACTTCAGGGATGACATGAGTAATCTGAGCAACTCAGATTACATTGTTCTGGGTGTTTCCAAGGACTCCGCCAAGAGTCACGACAAATTCATTTCTAACCATGGTCTAAACTTCCCAATCTTGATGGATGAAGAACTGAAATTGCATCATTCATTCGGAGTATGGAGAGAGAAGATGAATTACGGCAAAACCTACATGGGAACCTCTCGTTCAACATTCGTCGTCAACCCCGATGGTGAACTCATATGGGTGGGATACAATGTCAGGGCCAAAGGCCATGTCAGCAAATTGATGCGAGAACTTGGACTTCTATGACGGGTGTATCTATGTCCAGCCCTAAATCAGATCTGCCGGTACAAGGAGAGAGAATAGAACTCGGCGATGATTCGGTGGCTTGGTGGCCCTGCCATATCGGTAGCGAAAGTGTGGTTGGAAAGAATTGCTCCATTGGTGCACTGGCTCATATCGGTGGAGAAGTGGTGATTGGAGATGGATGTAGAATCCAAGGTGGCGCCTACATCGCAGATGGTAGCATCATAGGTGCAAGAGTATTCATCGGCCCCAATGCAACCATCCTCAACGATAGATATCCACCATCAGGAGATGCAAGTCTTTGGAAACCAGTCTCTATCTGTGATGATGCCGTTATTGGAGGTGGCTCGACTGTAGTTGCTGGCGTAGCAATTGGCAGAGGTGCCGTGATTGCCGCTGGAGCAACAGCAACCAAGGATGTTCCCGATGATGAAGTTTGGGCAGGAGTTCCCGCAACCTATTTGATGAGCCGACAGGAATACGAGGCAAGGAGAGGAGCAGATGAATGAAGAGAAGAGCACCGTAATCGATTTCCTCAAGAAATGTGTTGCCTACTCCGATGCATCGATTCTACGAAAAAGGGAACGAGGTGAACTTGAAGAAATCCCTCGCTGGCAGGCTTATCGAGATTTTACTGCCTTCTCCATCGCAGAAATTGAACAAGGTAATCTGGATGAATGGTTCTTGGGCGGAATCATCGAACCTTCCTCCAAGAGTCAAGAAACTGTTGAGATGGCAGAGTTGGAACCTGCTGCGCTTGAGTATCAGCACAGAGCGATGTTACTCGATGGGTTGGTAGGCCCAAGGCCGGTTTTCGTTGCCGCCACAAGAAGTGATGATGGCATCCACAACCTATCCTTGCTTTCCACGGTCACCGTAGCCTCGAACAGTCCGGCTCTACTCACCTGTTCCTTATCTCAGGATCTGAATGGCCGGCCACGTGATACTCTGCTCAACCTAAGAGAGAACGGAAGCATCACCCTTCACCTTCTACCTGCCACTCTTGAGGCGACTGCTATGGCTGAAGCAGCAGCCAATCCACTACCAAGAGAAGATTCAGAATGGGACCTGATCGGTAGTGAGCCTCCACTCCTGCCAGGCGCTATCGCCTCATTGCAATGTGAACTGGTGGATGAACATATACTTCCAGAGGCTGTGGCGACTCTATGCGTTTTTGCTTTGAAGAGTGTAAGAGTTCCAGAGAAACTTGGCAAAGCCCTGCTTAACGGAGGCAGAACTGAGACTCTCTACCAGCATGGTTGGTGTCATCTGCATCCCAGTGATGATGACTGGAGTCATCTCATCCATTGATTCGCATATCGATCGCTTGCCATGTCTTCAACAAGCCTTCTCGCAAGTCGGTCCATGGACGCCAACCAAGTTGTTGCTCGGCAGTGCTAATATCCGGACAACGTCTATCACTGTCTCCAGGATACCCTTTATTGTGCTCAATTCCAACTTCATTCCCACTGATTTCCATGACCATCTCTGCTAATTCAGCGATGCTGGTTTCTTCAGGCCAACCAATGTTCCACACAGCACCTGCCAATCTTGAGTCGTCTTCAATTGAGGTGTCGGTCAAACCAGCCAATAGGAAGGCTTCAGTCACGTCTCCAACCCAAGTGAAGGATCTGGTCTGGCTGCCATCACCATGTACTTTGATTGGCCTTCCTGTTACAGCAGCATCCATGAAAATCGAGATGACCTGCCCATATTCATTACTCGGACACCGCCCCCCATAGGCATTGAAAGGACGCACGATTCGACAATCCATGTCTTTCGTTCTGACCGCATGTTGAATCAGGACCTCGCCGATGTACTTGCTGGCACCGTAACTATGTCTCTGATGTAGAGCAGCATCCTCGAATCGTGAATCCATGGAGACCCCCATCGGTTGCTCATCAACCACACCCAAAGCTTCGGGAGATGAGGCGAACACCAGTCGACAAGTATTCTCCTCGGCTAGAGCCAATGCGGCGATGGTGGTATTGACATTGACATCAATGACCATATCTGCTCGCTCGTGAAACCAGCGTGTTCCATTGACTGCTGCTAGATGGTAGATGACATCCACACCATCGATCAACTCTGCCGCCTTTCTCAATACCGCCAAGTCAGCACAATCTCCCTTGAGGAAATGGAAATCCGGACTGCCTTTGCAATCGTTGAGGTGTTTCTGCTTGCCGCGGAACAAATCATCAACCGCAACTACAGCGTGACTTCTGGCCAACAATTCCTCTACCAGATGGCTACCGAGAAAACCGGCTCCTCCGGTGACCACGACCCGCGCCATGCCACCGCACCCCGCCTTGGTTCATCAAACCCTATCGAGTACACTCAGGGTAACGATTCCATTCTCTAGTATCATTTCGACCTCATCTTCATTATTCACCAGCAAACAAGGGTCATCATCGAAGGAATGGGCATATGGTATGCTGAGCAGCGAACAGGCTGGCATGGTCAGGGTGCAGACATCACGGTTCACAACGGCCTTTGGCCCGACTCCTGAATATTCCAATCCCATCAAGACATAGGGTGCTACCGTTGAACCAGAACCCTTCGGGAAGATGACGATACGTCCCTCCAATGCTTCTCCATCCAGAGGATGTCCCGGCTCCTCAATAATTCCTGTTTCACGATTCACATAGCCGAGAAATGTTAGTGGAACATCGCTGACCAGTGCTTTACCACTGACTCTCCAGGATTCCTGACTGGAAAGACCCCGTCCTTGAAGCGACAACTCTCCCTGTTGTGGAGTCTTGGAACTACGATGTATTGGCTTTGTCGTTTTGCCATGTACTGCGACTTCGCCCTCGGCCAGTGAGAGTGAAGGGTCGAAAGCATGAGCGATACATTCCTCCAGCCTCGCTACACTTGTTGGCATATTGTTCAAACCACTGGTCAGATAATGCTCAGCCTTCATGGAATTGGTCAACAGATGATTGTATCGATTACGATTGTATGGAGTGACTTCGGGGCAGGTATCCTTCAATACAAGAGCCCCTGCTTCCTCCAACAAGTCCACGGAACCATCCGCTGCAGCCAATTCATAGATATTTGAACTGGTGAAAACCCATAGCCGCTGATCGGGTATCCTTCTACCCATTTCCATCTGACATCGAACCGCTGCGGCTGTTGCTCTCACCTCTCCCAAACTGGCTTGTGGACATCCTATTACCACCAAGTCGACCCTGTGTCTTGGTGCCAATTGCGAATATCTTGCCTTGAGGTCGCTCTCTGTGAAGAGCAATTCTCCTTGCAGGTTCATTGCTTCGGGTTGTACACTCAATCCTTTTGCCCACAACATCGGACAACCATGGTTTGCAGCCGCTGCAGTCAAGGCCTTGCGGTGCTCGAAAGTAGCATCGATAGCGAGTCCTTCGATGTAAGGCATCGGTCCAAATGGCATCTCCCATTCACTGGATATCTGCGAGCCTATCCAATCTCCTAACACAGACCAATCCGATGCTTCAGGCAGTTCGCACTCAACTCTGACCATGAGATTGGGAACTCTATTCTCAATCAGATGCAGACCCCAGCGCGGAGCATAGCCAGTCAATGCAGTTGCTAATGCAGAGAGACCGGATTCTCTGTTAGTCACCAATGAGGTCCACGAATTGGAAAAGCAAACAGCATTGGATTCGGACCACGAGGCAATACCTTCAGAATGAGAGATTCCACGGTCATATGGAGTGCATGATAACGTCGCTTCAATTCCTAGCCTCTCGTAGGCCTGAATAATCTCAAACTGTTGTTCAAGAAAATCAGGATACTCCACGCCCATCTCCTCCATCTTCTCACGATCACATCCTGCTGAATTCAAAGTGGTAGGAATGGCAACTTCGCCATCCCCTGAGATATCTGCGAGAAAGCGTCTCAAACCAAGCCCTCCCGTCAGAACTGAAACTCCACTGACATGGGCATTATCGATTTCCACGAAACCTTCTGCTGCTGCAGTATAAGCCAGATCTACCACCAGACTGGCCGCTTTACGTCTGGTTTCACCATGCTCACCAGCGAGCATGCTCAACAAAGCATCTGGAGTCTCCACGATGCTTGAGAACAGGCGCCACATCAAGAGTCCTTGCCTGAGATATTCTGTTCTCACCAGCGGTCTTGATATTGGTTGACGACTTTCATTTGCACATGTCAAAGCAAAATCTCTGCAATTGTTCGCCTTCGGTTCCGTTCCTCGATATGCAAACTAGGGAATGGTCGTGTCAAGCCTGTGGAATGGCACTTCCTACGCGCTCAAGGCCGGACCCGAACGCCCAAGGAGCGCAGCAAGGAACAGCGGTACCACCTCCCCCACCAAGTGAAGAAGACGCTGAAGTCCCACCTCCTCCACCTGCGGAAGAAGGGAAGTATGGCAAGAAGAAGAGCATCTCAGAATCGGCTGAGAACAGTCGAGCGGTAGCGATGGCGACTTCCCCAAACCGTCGCATTGCGGTAGCCTTTGTCCTCCTCATCTGTGTCTCAATGTCTGGAACAGCCCTGCTATGGAGTCTGAAGGAAGTAGAAACTTCTGATGCTAATGGAAAACAGGGCGAGGAAGGAAACGAGGGTGAGCATGGATTGACAACCTTGTTACTGGTGATGCCAGAACCAGTCGGAGAAAACTGTTCCACCGGTGGTCACGCCATCATGACCGGACTGGATGATGATAGAGATGGCGTGCTCGAATCTGGTGAGGTGCTCAAGACCAGTTACATCTGTAACGGAAATGATGCACAAAGCACCACTATTGGCCAGCCTCTCACCGATCTGATACCAGTATCCTCTGGGAATCAAACCTGTACCGATGGTGGATTGGAAGTCAGAGTAGGCATTGATGATGATGGGGATGGGAATCTATCACTGAATGAGATTGATGCGACTGAACTCATCTGCAATGGAGTGGCGGGAAATGATGGTGATGATGGTGATGATGGTGGCGATGGAACTGATGGTACAGATGGGGAATCACAGGATACTCTGATGTCCCAAGATTCTCGAGCCACTGTGTGTGGCAATGGGTTGAGAATGCGATTCGGCATTGATGATGGTGTTGGAACAGCACGCGCCAATGATGAGGTCCTACAGGCTGATGAGGTACATTCGTTGATGGTACTATGTTGGGTCGATTCATGGAACCACACATTCGCAGAATCGATCGCAGGTGTTGCAGATTCATTCAGTTCAGCCTGCGATCAACGAATCGATTATGAGGATTGGTTCATCTTTACCGCAATCACTTCTTCTAAAGGCTGTGAACCCTACATCAGTGATGGCACTGCAGAGGGCACTTCCATACTGAAGGACATCAATATTGCAGGTGAGAGTTTACCTGGGTGGTCTGCGGGTTTCACAATTTGGCAAGGGCTGCTGTGGTTCGATGCAGATGATGGCATCAATGGCCGTGAACTCTGGTATAGCGATGGAACGAGTGAAGGTACACAGATGGCTGCTGACATCTGTCCAGAAAGTTGCGATTCAACCCCCTCCAACCTTCACGGATATGGGGACTCTCTCTGGTTCTCAGCAGATGATGGAAACAACGGTTCTGAACTTTGGACATATGATGTCATGACCGGAAGGTCGACGATGATGGCTGACATCTGCTCCGGCCCTTGCTCCAGTGAACCGGGCGCCAATGGCTGGACTGAATTGAATGGTGAGTTGTTCCTAAGCGCCAACGATGGAGGAGGAACAGAGGTCTGGGCCTATTCAGACAGTCTGCGAATGATCTCCGACTTCGGTGAAGGAATCGATGCTGGTGCTGGGCAGGTGACTGGCTTGGTCACCTTTGAAGGGCGCGTGTGGTTTGATGCCGATGACCAACAAAGCGGTCGAGAGATGTGGCATAGCGATGGTATGGATCTCAGTATGCTCGAAGATATGAGTGGAGACTCGGGCAGTTCTCTGTTCAACGATGATTTCGGAGCCCACGTGGTGAAAGAGAAGTTGTTGATCAGAACTGGAGTCAGTGGTACTCTGACCTCTATCTCAGCCAATGAATCTACAATTGTCAACAGTAGCGTATTGAATATCGGTGCAGGCTCAGACAGACCAGTGCTGGACGAGAGTGGGAATCTGTGGTTCTCGTGTCAAAGTTCCACAAATGGGATGGAATTGTGTATCAGCGACGGCCAGGCCGCAGGAATCATCTGGGAATTCATGCCTGGAAACGGTAATGGAAACGTGCGCAGTCTAGCGGTCATGGGTGGATATGTCTATGTTGTAGCCGAAGGAATGAACGCAAGCAAGAACACTGGACATGAATTATGGAGGTTGACTTCATCATCGGCTGCAGAATTGATCTTCGAAGGACAGGATGCCGATGCAGCAGATGGACAGGTTGGTCTCTATGGGGGATTGACTGCTGTTGCCAACACCCTGTTCTTCTCCTTCGACGATGGAATGAGGGGGCATGAATTGATGCAGATGGGATTCCTTCCGAGCGGACCAGAATATGCTCTGATGAGTCCGCCTGGATCTTGAGACTCTCAAGTTCTTCTTGCCGCCATAGGAAGGCGCCAACCTTGTCCAAAGGCACGACTGCTGACTCTTGGAGCAGGCGGCATCTGCCAACGCTTGTGTTCATTTCGAACCAGACGTGAGAGTACTTCGTCGACCAAGCCCTCGTCGATTCCTTTGGCCACTATCTCAGAAGCAGATTGCCCTTCCTCGATATGGCTGCGCAATATCTCATCGAGTAAAGGATAGGGGGGGAGAGTGTCTTCATCCATCTGGTCAGGAGCCAATTCAGCACTCGGCGGTTTATCGATGGTATTCTTGGGAATGAGGATTCTGCCCGCCTCCTCGTTGATGACTTGTGCCAACTGGTAGACTTCGGTCTTGTAGAGGTCACCAAGAGGAGCATATCCTCCAGCCATATCCCCATATAGAGTACAGTATCCTTGTGCCAGTTCACTCTTATTCCCAGTTGCCAGAGCCATGGCTCCTCGTGCATTGGCGATTCCCATGACAATCATGCCTCTCAAGCGGGCTTGGAGATTCTCAGCAGCAACTGGGTGTCCACTCTGCAATTCATCCTCAAGTGTCTGTTCAGCGACCTTGTGCACGTCTTCGATAGGGCGACTCTGGTATTCTATTCCAAGAGCACTGGCCAATTCCTCGGCATCAGAGATGCTGTGGTCGCTGGAATGGCGCGAAGGCATGGAAACTCCGATGACGTTCTCAGGACCAAGAGCGGCTGCCGCTACAGCAGCGGTGACCGCAGAATCTATTCCTCCGGATAATCCCAGAACCACCCTCGTAAGAGATGATTTGCGGCAGTAATCAGCCAGTCCAGCACAGACTGCATTGAGCATCTCTAACGAAGAATGTGCGAAGTCCACGCCATCTTCCCATGCGATCCAGAAAGAGCGAGAAGGATGGTCAAGATCCACCACTAGGACCCCTTCCCGCCATGCGGGAGCCTCGACGATTGTGCCATCAGGCCAGGCTGCCAAAGAACGTCCATCAAAGATGAGATCATCATTTCCACCTACCTGATTCGCTAGAAGGAAAGGATGTCCAAGAGTTGCTGCGGCTGCTTTGACCACATTCACTCTTTGCTCAGGTTTGGCAAGATGGAATGGGGAGGCAGATAGATTGACTGTTGCATCAAGATGTTCACCTTGATCCTGCCAAGCTGACAATTGTTGTATCGGGTCGCTGTCATAGTCACTGGGAGTCTCGCCCGAATGCTGCCATGCATCCTCGCAGACCGTCAACCCAAGTGCCAGTCCACCGATGTCCCGAGCGATTCCTGGCCTGCTGTCAGGAGTGAAATATCTGGCTTCGTCGAAGACCTCATAGGTCGGAAGAAGTTGTTTGCGAGTCAACTCTCTCACATCTCCTTCTGGGAGAAGCCGAAGTATTCCATTGCCAGGTTTCTCCCTCTCACCTCTTGGTGGAAGTGGAGCACCAACCAATAGAGGTAACGCGGTTTCTACGCCGG
>JASMHR010000007.1:0-18525 GCA_030750665.1 Candidatus Poseidoniaceae archaeon | reverse complement strand
CAACGTTCAGGGAAGTCTTCCGAGAGTAGAAGGTCACGTGGTGGATATCCAGAGATTGACAATTCGGTTGCGACTGCGACATCGGCGCCTGATTTGTCTGCAATTCTGCTCAATGCCTCTATACGGGTACGGTTACCATCGATATCTCCGACCGTAGGGTCGAGTTGAAGCAGTGCAATTCGCCGGGTCATACCTGCCATCGTCCAAACGTTCGTATTCAGCCCCAGCCATATTGGTTCTGTTCTGGAGGATACCAACCTCCATCCTCACCAAGACGATACCAATATCCCTCGGCATTCTGTTTCCACCATCTTCCCTGATCATCCTGCATCCATCCCGGACCCACTCCCGGATTGTGTTCTGCTTGTGCAGCCGTCAGATTTGAGGCCAAAGGAGGAGGAACTGCTTGCACTTGTGCAGGTTGAGCCACTTGTTGCATTGGCTGTTGGGCTGGAACAGGTGCTACAGTCGCTACTGGGGCTGCCACCTGATATGGATTGACGTGTTGTGGTTGGGCAACCATCCCGCCACTATGTGCGTTAATCTGAGGAAGTACCGAAGCGTCGTATTCGGATTCCACATGAGAATATTCAGACTCATCTTCCCATAATTCCTCACCATCCCATTCTCCCTCACTCCTAATGATTGAATCTTTGAGGAAGAGGAACAAGATGCTGACCAAGGCAATAACTAATATTGAGAAGATGATTAACACGGTATTATCAACCCCTTCAATACCAAGGAAATGTCCCTGTTCACGCATCGGTTGGATATCAATTTCCTCTGTGGCAGTAAGATATTCTCCATCCACCCTGACCTCGATTCGCTGTAATCCAATCTGAGTGGGTTTCCAATCGACTGTAAGCAATTCGCTTCCATCAGCAGCAACCTCAACGTCTTGTTTGAACAGGTCATAAGAAGCCCCTGAAAGGTCATGTCCAGTCACCCATACCTCGCCAATTCCCCCCGCAAGACCCACATTCCTCAATGTGATTGAGATTGAATGAACCTGCCCTACTTCTAATGCCCCTTCGGGCAGAACGATATCATCAGCAGAAACACTCCAAATAGGCTTGAACTGCTCAATATTCCATGAAGCAAAAGGAACATTTTCTGAATTGAGAGTTGAAGAAGACAAAACCTGATTTCCCGCTACATCTTTGCCAGAGACCCAGATGTGTAACGATGTCTGTTCTAGGAATTCTTCCTCTGCCACCTCACTGAGGATGTAAACCACAGCCATGGCTCGAATCTGTTGACTAGACAGGATACCTTCGGGTAATTCAAGCGGCACCTGTTTCAGAAGAATGACATTTCCATCCGCCTCAAATCCTTCGACCAGTTTCCAGTTGAGGAGCAAGGATTGTGGGTCAATCTCCTCAAGTTCCTTGATGCGAATATCGAAGGTTATCTCTGCCAAACTTTCGACAGGTAATTCTTCACCAACTCTTGGAGCCACAACTTCAGAGACCTCGGGACCTATTCCATCAACCACGACCCAGAACAAGGCTGATGAAATGTCGGTCACATCACGACCCTGTGGCGGCAAATAATCCAGTGCCCAAGTCAACGGATGATTACCCGTTTCGGCAGGTGCATACAATTGGATGTAGAATGAACCATCGATGAATGAAGTGTAGTGATTCTGACCTGCCAATGATATCTTGACCTCGAAACTCTCCTTGGGAATATCTCCACTATTAGCAAAGACGACGACACCTGTCAGTATGATCTCAGCTCCCGGTATTGCCCATGCTCCATCATCGGTCGTTTCACCTGAATCCACTTCCATAGTCACACTTTCTGAATCGATCATCAGATCCGTTCCCCAGCGCCAACGCATGCTTGGAAACACTGAGAATGCTGACTGTCCGGCTCGGTCAACCACTTCCACCGATGGCTCTCTCCTCAAATCACCCTCGTTGGGCATTGACCACAAAGGAGTGAACTCTACATTCAAAGTCAGATATTCTGTGAACGGTGTGAGTGCTTCCTCTGGAGTGGAGACATCGCACCCTTCGATGATGATATGATCTGAGTACGATTCACATTGTCTGTTCTCAGCGGTCCAAATGATAGGTAAGGTATCGACCTGAGCATTACCTGCCAACTCGATAACCACTTGTTCAATGTCAGACAAACCATTTGGTTCCTGTAGCGGAATCTCTAGAGTGTAGCTGTTTCCAGGGTGCAACCATGCCTTCTGACCACCTTGGTATCCAACTCCTTCTATAATGACGGGAGAACCATCGGTCTCAAGTTGATACATGAATAGATGTTCATCAGATTGCGGTCCTCCCCCTCCAACCACAGGATTCCCAGCAGGATCGGTTCCTGAAACATAACCAGCAACGATACCCCCTTGACCACCAGGATGGTCATCAAAGATGAAGGTGTAATTTCCTTGTTGTGCATTCAGGTCAAATGGAATGTTCAGGTCGTATTGACTGTATTCATCGATGTTTGGCCAACCATCGAAATCCCAATCATCAACCCATGACTTCCACAACATGAGTTTTAGTTCACTCGGTAGAGATGGTCTGTCATGAATCTCAAAACGCAGCAATTGATTGGAAGAATGCTGAAGATGGTCATAATGCCTGATGTTACAATCCACCATAGTTGGAGCCAGCGAATCGGAGATGAAGGAGCGGTTCTGTTCCACTGTTGTGACATCGATGCCGCCATACAGATGCTCAATCTCCACCCTGTATTCAAGATTGGACGTGCCTAGTGGAACGAGCACACTGAACAAGGCTTTACCTGAACTCAACTCACTGGTGTTAGCAATCATTACTGAGTTCTCGAACAATGAAACGTTAACGACACCACTGCGCGGCAAGAATGTAAGTGGAAGACTGTCAAAAGCAGTCTGGACCTCAATTGAAATGTTGTATCCAGCCCTGATCTGAGACTGTTCCAAAGGAATCAATCCACCTGCATCGTTGAAGACTTGCCAGGAGTGAATCATGACATCGTTCTCCACACCCAATGATTGTCCGGCACCGAATGGTTTCACTGCAGGCACACTTCGGATGCCATTCTCAAGTACCAATCTACATCTGATCTCAAACCAATCCTCATCATCCCATCCAGGGTCCAATCTAAAACTGAACCTTGAATTCACCCTGCTGCCATTGATACTGCCTTCAAAGGGTGTATCAGGATGCCAATCGATCAGGTCATTGGAACCGGACACCATAGGAGAGCCTCCATCCAAAGGCCATACTACACGAACCTGATTCCTGCCACCGACAAGGTCCAACTGAACGCTTGCTGGAGTCCCAGCATCTGAGAGGTGAGAAGCAATCACTTCTATCCAATCGGCACTGGCGACTACTGTCTGACTGGCATTATGAACCAACATTACGTCAGTCTTCGCCCCTGCAGTGCTCTGGACATCGGTGATGGTCGCTCGCATAGCCCCAGGAGCAGAAAGGACCAATGGTATCGCCACATGATGCATTCCGCTCGCCACAGCAGCATCAGGGATTCCATCATTGATTGCCTGCACTATATTATCCATCGGCGAGAACATCAATTCTGCTATGGCGTCATAAGGCACCCTGATCCCATGTAACTGGAGGTCTCCACTCTCACAGAATATAGTGACCACTGCCTGGTTGAATTCAATCCCACGGGTAGACCAGAAGGGGGTCGGAACAGTGCTCAGATTCTCAGATAATGATTCCAACTGAGTAGTATTCAATGAAATCTCAGCGATAGAATCAATGGTTCCAATATCTGCTTCTGCTATCTGTACTCCAGCAACACTGAGAGACCATGAAACATTGACTGCAGGACCTGAAAGAGCGCTCAGTCGGGCAGAGAAATCGCTAATTCCTCCGTTGGGAAGAAGTATATTCACCTGCTTGCTGGATGCGAGAGACCATGACATATCATGAGAAAGAGCGCCATTTGACAATCGATTCTGCCAACCCCAAACTCCAATTCCTTGATTCTGGAAGACCCATTCCTCAACTCCGTCGCGTCCAATATCAATGACGGGTTCAAGAGGTAAGCCACCAGTATCTAGGTCAACCTTGAATTCACTGATAGACCATGAACCTGAACCAACCACTCTGAACTGTATTCTGTGCACTGCATCAGAAGTCTGCGTTACACCAACATGGGCCAGTGAAGTCCATGCTCCACCATCGAGACTAACTTCCAACTGAGCAGCACCGTTGATTCCCATATCAGTGAACATTCGTGCCAGCGGCCTCTGCAATACTATCATTGGACCAGTGAGTGTTCCCGTCCCTGCAACTGAACCATCATTCCAGTAGGTCGAGGAATGTGTCCACCCTCTGTCTGCTGGATCATCGTGGAAGGATTCAACCAATCTACCATTGATATGTATTCCATTCAGTACCGGCAGACCGTTACTTCCTCCTGCCATGTGTATCTTCAGACGAAGGTCCGGATAGCGCTGCCAATCGATGGCACCTAGATCGTAGATGAGGTCGGTTCGGTTAACGAATCCCGGCATCACATTGCCACTTGCAGCGTCGATGAGAGACCATTCAAAAACAGCACCTGTTGGGACCTGTGCATCGATAGAAACGATTCCATGCGGACCCTTCAACGAAGTGTACGAGGAATTGGCGGTCCATCCAAATGAAGGAGAAGTCCAGTTGCCCTCTCCTCCTGGTCGAGTCACCGAGACATCATCAAAGTACCAGTAATCACAACATGTGCCAGAACCCGTGTTCTGATAGAATCGTAACTGAAAATTACTGTGGAATGCATTGGATGGCAATGTCGAGGAATATGATTGGCCAGTGGCACCAGAGCCACTGGTTGAGCCTGAAAAGGTGCGTAGTGATGTGAAACTCCCTGAAGATGTCTTGTACTGGACAAAGAAATTCTCGTTAGCGTCAGGCTCTTCACCACATCCGGCATATCCTTGCCTTACCCAATATGTGGTCTGCCCATTACTCATCCCAGACATATCAACAACAGGAGAATCCCAATA
Organism: Candidatus Poseidoniaceae archaeon; assembly: GCA_030750665.1. GTDB lineage: Archaea > Thermoplasmatota > Poseidoniia > Poseidoniales > Poseidoniaceae > UBA226. The sequence continues at coordinate 13,547 of JASMHR010000007.1, read as the reverse complement.
GGTCGAAGAACCTCTGGTCGACAATGAGGCACCGGTGGAACCATTACGGCCACAAGCCAAGGTATTGACCAAGGAATAGTCGATTGAACCACGGCTCCAACCAGTTGGAACTGAACCACCATTGTCAAGGTCCCAATTCACATCAACCCCCATCAGTCCAAGCCCTGAATTATTGTAATCAACCATATCAGCAATTGCGTCGCTATGATTGAAGTGCTGTTCACCTGTCCACGAAATACCTTCAGAACGAGAAAGAATAGCAGGCTCCAACTCAAGAGAAAGGCCTGTTAATGCCTCACCAAATGGTACTTCAACGACTAGATTTGAAGAGGCCCCTCCAGCAGTGCTTACCATCAAAGTCTGAGTTGCACCGATGCTGGTCAATCTATTCTTTGAACTGGGCTCCAATTCAGCAGGTGGAAGGACAGAAGCCCATGGCATGGCCAATAACAAGATGATGAGCAGGAACACACCGTAGGTGTGACTACGCGCACCGGCCATGTTTGTCGGATTTGTTGATAGCACCTCAATCTTTCCACGCCCTAAATGACCTCGAAATCAGCGATTCTCCAGTACATAGTGTTCAGGCATTGGTTTGATAGCGACGCCTATTGTGCCGTCGCCCATGGTGGTGCCCGAACAGGTAGGTGACCTCGATGCAGTCAAACTCGAAGAGACACTGATGGAGACCTGGAAAGAGGAAAATACCTTCCAGCAACAAGTGGATTCTCGCCGCTCTGGCAAGCCTTTCATCTTCCTTGAAGGACCGCCGACTGCAAACGGTAAACCGGGCATTCATCATGTGGTTGCACGCACCTACAAGGATCTGGTATGTCGCTGGAAAGCCATGGAAGGATTTCTAGTCGAAAGAAAAGGGGGTTGGGATACCCATGGGTTGCCGGTCGAGATCGAGGTGCAGAAACGGCTCAACCTGATGAGCAATCAAGACATCGTGGAATTTGGTATGGAGGCATTCAACGATGAATGTCGAAACAGTGTCTGGACCTACGAGGATGCATGGCGAAAGATGACGGAAAGGATGGCATTTTGGGTTGATCTAGACGAGCCATACATCACTCTGCACGACGATTACATCGAATCATGTTGGTGGGCATTGTCTGAGATGTTCAACAAGAAACTCTTGTTCAGGGGATACAAGGTTCTACCATTCTGCCCGCAGACTGGAACCAGTTATTCCACCCACGAAGTGGCTCTTGGATACAAGGAGGTTGAGGAGCCTTCGGTTTACATCAAATTCAAATTGAAGGATGAAGATGCTTCGATACTGGCTTGGACCACAACTCCTTGGACCCTTCCCGGAAATGTTGGACTCGCAGTAGGTCCTGATGTCGATTACATTCGAGTACGTATCAACAGTGAACCGGAGGGCTGGGATGGACGCGGTGGTGCTTCAACAGGTGAGGAGTTGATTCTCGCTAAAGACCTGTTCAAGGAGGTCATCCGCCATCATTGCGATGTCATCTCTGAGATGAAAGGTTCCGAATTGCTGGGCATGTCCTACGAACCGCTATTCCCAGATGCTGTGGACAAAGGAGATTCCTCCACCGCATGGACAATTCTTGAAGCAGACTGGGTGACTACCAGTGATGGAACTGGTGTGGTTCATACTGCAGTCATGTATGGTGAGGATGACTATAATCTCGGAATGGAGGTAGGATTGCCTGCTGAACATACAGTCGGCATGGATGGAAACTTCCTGACAGGAGTGCATCCCGAACTCGATGGGCGCTATGTCAAGGATTGCGATGAGGCGATAATCGACCTCTTGGCTGCATCAGGTCAACTCTACCGTGAGAAGATGTATGTTCACGATTATCCACATTGTTGGAGGACTGGTCATCCATTGCTCTACTATGCCATGGACAGTTGGTTCGTGCAGATGACTGCTGTGAAAGACAAACTATTGGAATTCAATGATCAAATTGAATGGGCACCTGAAAATATCGGCACTGGCCGTTTCGGAGAATGGCTTCGCAATGTCAAGGACTGGGCTATCAGTAGAGAACGATTCTGGGGCACTCCGTTACCCGTGTGGATATGTGTTGACTGCGGCCACCAACATTGTATCGGTTCCAAGGATGAATTGCAGAAGATGATGACCAGCGACTCAATGATGCCCAGAGAACTGCATCGTCCGTATGTCGATGAAGTCAGACTGAACTGCCCTGAATGTGGAGAGAACATGCAAAGGGAGCAATTCGTGATGGATTGCTGGTTCGACTCAGGATGTGCATCCTTTGCTCAATGGCACCACCCATTCGATGGCGGTGATGCATTCGAAGCAGCATTCCCAGTAGACTACATCTGCGAGGGTGTCGACCAGACAAGAGGATGGTTCTACACATTGTTGGCGGTTTCGACAACGGTATTCGACCAACTCTGTTACAAGCGCTGCCTATCTCTTGGCCTTATCTTGGACAAAGAAGGCAAGAAAATGTCGAAATCCAAAGGAAATGTGGTTGACCCATGGGACCACTTCAACCGCGAAGGAGCGGATGCAAGCCGTTGGTACATGGTATCTGCCGGAGCCCCGTGGAGCCCGCTCAAGTTCGACCCTTCAGGAGTGAGGGAGACCTATGCCAGATTCTTCCTCACTCTGTGGAATGTCTATCGTTTCCACGCCGATTATGCCGCTCTAGACAAATTCGATCCAACTGCAAGCAAGATGGATGAACGGTCGCTGTTGGACCGTTGGATTCTCTCAAGAACCAATGGAGTAGCCAATCAATTCCATGAGTTGCTGGTGGGATGGGACATCCACAAGGCAGCACGTCTGCTCGAGGATTTCGTTGTCGATGACCTCTCCAACTGGTACGTTCGACGCAGTAGACGGCGATTATGGGATGAGAATGAATCCAGCGACAAGGCATCATGCCAACATACCCTCCACGAAGTGTTGACCATTATCAGCAGATTAGTGGCTCCAATCTCGCCTTTCATGGTCGATTCCATCCACAGGAATCTGCATGGAACATCTGTGCATCTGGCCGATTGGCCAGTGAATGATTCTGGCTCAGAACTCCCTCCACGCGACATGGTTCTCGAAGCCCGCATGGACCTGGTCCGACAACTGGCTGAAATGGGACGCAGAATCCGAGTGGAGGCGAAGCGTAGACAACGCCTGCCCTGTGCTGAAGGCTGGGTTGTTGGAGGACCGGACCTCACACAGATGCATGACCTTCTTGCAGAGGAACTCAATGTCGAAACCATCTCTATCGAAGAGGACCTCGACCGCTTCCAGAGAGTTGAACTCCAGCCTAACCGCAAAGCGCTGGGTCGTAAGGCACGACAGGACCTGCCTGCAGTTCTTGAGGCACTGGCTGCTTTAGCTGATCATGAGGTCGCACTCAATGACATCAAATCCGGACGCATGACTATCTCTGGATATCTGATTGAAGAGGAGGATGTCGAAGTGCGCCGCGTGGAGAGACCCGGATATTCCGCCATGACCATTGAGATTGCAGAGAACGAACTCAGCACTGATGTATCGCTGGTTCTAGACATGAGCATCGATGATGCCCTATTGTCCAAAGGTCTTGCAAGAGAGATAATCCGACGAATCCAGTCTCAACGAAAAGAGATGGATCTGGACATGGAAGCATCCATCAAACTCGAGGTCTGGTTGGGCGAAGAATGTCCCGAACTTGTCGAATATGACTGGGCCCATCTGCGAAATGAGACTCGCGCTTCACATGCAACCTTGCATGTTGGAGAAGGTCCTTCTGACGCTATCTTCTTCGATGTAGATGGGGCTAACATCTCATTCAAGATCAATTGAATCGTCCATTACGGTCTCTGCATCCAATATGTTGTGCCTAATGGCCAAAACGAGTACGTAGTGTTCTCTGGATGCACACAGATGTAGGATTGGCTTGAAGAGTTGTTTTCTGTTTCTGGTACTTACTGCAATAGATATCATAAACCCTTGGCGATTGGTATGTATGATGACAATTCACAGACACATTTTGGGTGACTCAAGGGTCATGCAAGAACTAGCTGATGAATCTGTACATTTGGTTGTGACTTCTCCTCCTTACTGGAACTTGAAAGATTACGAGGCTGGCGATAATGAGATTGGACAAGGCGATGCTTCCTATCAGGAATATCTCGATGGTTTGTGTGATGTGTTTCGAGAATGTGTTCGTGTGCTTACTCCTGATGGAAAGATTGCAATCAACATCATGCCTCTGTTTCTAACCGGAAAGGCAACCAAGTTCAACCGACGAGTGACAAAAACAGTCCTCTCTGATCTGGAGCGTTTTTTCGAAGAATTGGGGAACATGTTTTTCCTCTCATTGTATATTTGGGATAAGCGAAACATCGCACGTTTTTCCTCTTGGGGATCTTACCCTTACCCTCCGAACCTTCTCTCAACTTATCCATATGAATGGATCATCGTATTTTCAAAAGAAGGCAAAAGAAAGCCCGTTGATAAAGACATCAAAGAGCAAAGCAAACTTACTCACCGAGAATGGACTGACTGGGTGTGTAATTCCATATGGGAAATGCAACCTGCTTCCTCAAAGAGGGAAGAACATCCCGCTCCATTCCCCGATGAACTGCCAAAAAGAATCATCAAAATTCACACTTTTGTTGGCGATACTGTTCTAGACCCGTTTGCAGGCAGTGGCACTACGAGCAAGGTGGCCAAGGAACTTGGAAGAAATAGTATCGCCTATGATATCAACGAAGAATATCTTGAAATTTTCAAGAAAAAGGTTGAATGGAATCAGCAAGGTTTGGAACAATCATACACATACGAATCTATCGACAGAACGAAGGGAGATGATTCTGAGTGAATATGAATATGCTGCGCGTCTACCGCGGGGGCACCTACCCAACAATCTCTGAAATATTTCACGATGAGCCATTTGAGGTTGATAGCACAAGTACTCAAGATATTATGCGAAATTATGCCTACAATAAACTCCAAACCGATGATGGTAATTATTCAGAAAATATGAATATTGTATCTGATTATTCAGAACGCCCTTTGAAACTGGAGAATGTATTGCTTCTTGGTGGTGAGTGGTTCGTTCTTTTCGTGATTAAAAAACAATCGAAGCTTCAGAGAAAGATTCTCCAAATCAACGAGTTGAACGAAATCGCACAGAATTATAGCCAGACTCTGAAATTCATTATTTTTTCAACACAGGAATTCAAATCACAGATTAACAATGAACTTGATGACAATGTTGATGCTGATACAGTATTACTCTAATATGGATGGATGATGATAGAATGGCCAACCTTCCAAATCGTCCTCAATATGGGAATATCTCTTGCATTTTTGCGATTTTCAAGAGCCGATATTTGAAAAATGGAATCTTTACACCTGGTTCATTGAAATTTGATGGCACCCACCCAAGTAATGCAATAGATATTTGTCCTGGATCAAATCCTCTACCTTCTGTACTTGGCTCCAAATATACTCCAACAAGAAACTACGTTTGTCCTCATTTTAAGTCAACATCTGGGGCTCTACTAAGTGTTTGTCAAATGGTTCATTCGGTAAAATATGATGGACAGAATAGTCGGCCTGTTGGTTCTGCAGTAATCATGCTTGAGGCATTGGGCCTTAGTCAAGAAGTAAATCTTGGAGAATTCCCTTCAAGGAAGAACCAGAAGTGGACTAATTTTGCTTATGCTTGCTCAAAATTCAATTGGGGAGACCCCGTATTGACGTCATTGTTGCAAGGAAAACTCAGTACTTACGGCCCACTCATTCATTTGGCAATGGAATTGAAGAAGAGAAATAATTCCTCAATAACACGAGTACTTGCCAAAGTTATCTTCACCATTGTATCGAGTAACGATAGTGTTGATGTCATCTGCCCAGGTGGCACCAAACACTCAATGTCAATGAATGATGGAAATACCTCAGCTGATACACCAAGCCGAAACACAACCACGCTAATGTACCTAGCAATGGCCTTGGGTTTGGTTTCTACATCAACATTTTCGGCATCGGGTGAACCTACAGATATTGTCGGCGTTTCAAACTGGTTGAATAACAATCCAAAAATGACTGCGCCAAAAAAATTCGACGTCAATATGGTTCGCGTGAATCAATTATTGTCAAATCCTACTTTATCAAACGCAATCCATTGTAAATACTTCACAACAAAAGGAACACATCGAAACAGTGGGTTAGCGTGCACTTGTGGATGTGGATCGAAAAATCTATACAACAATGCCAAAAAGAAATATGATGGAATTTCAAGACAAAGAAAATTATTGTTGTGTGAAGCTCTAGCCCAAGCGAAAAGGCGTGGTAAAAAATTAGACCTGAATACACTTTCAAAACTGTCTGAGACCAACCAAAAATTTGCACTCAAAACCTCTACGCACCTTAACGAACTTACAAATGTAGAACTTCATAATGTCTCGTTGTTTGGTGCGATTCATTCCATTGATAATAACCTAATAACTCCAGAGATATCCATCCCAGCCAATACTTTTGGACACCTTGATTCAAAATATATCGATGCAGGAATCATGACTGACATCAACACCATTCTGTCCGCACCGGGTTTGTTCAAATGAGGTCAATAGTATGAATGAAATTGAACTGGTAATACCCCACCGTTTGCAATTCTCGCCATCTCACCTTGAGGATTTTCTTGATGTGATGCAACAAAAGGAAAATCCTAACGACTATTTGCAACCAAACGAGATTTTGGTTTGCAGGCCCGACGGCACTCATGCAATGGACCTGAAAAATTGGAATCACAAGTATATAGATATCAATTCAGCCAAATGCTTTGGTTGTATGGCTTGTGTAAATTCCCCGCCAACATTTACGCTATTCACTCCTCATGGGGCACCAACTTCAATCCCGAAGAGTGGGGCACATCCATTGAATTTCATTGGGAATGCATTTCAAGGAAAGGTGTGGAAATTTGCCCCAAATCCAGGCGCGCTCGAAAGGATGTCGAGCCAAAGCGAAGAGGAAGTGAATAACCCACTCGCTGCAATATTGCTTTGGAGGATCTCAATAAATCAGGAACAAACCTACTTTTCGTGTAGCCCTCAACCAGGCGAAGTGGATCTTAATACTGGTGACGAGCGTAAATCGAAATTAGATGTGGTGATTGGTGAAATCAATTCAAACATCATTACTGTATTAGAGGGGAAGACTGACGCTAGAGAAACTTGTTCTTCAAAAAATAGGAACCAATGGAACCGATACCTTCCGGCTCTGGAAAAGGTCTGTCAGCCGAGAGGGATAACAGCTCACTTCGCTTATGTGATTGGCGGGCTTGAAGATCCGATGTATCCTGCTAATGCGAATGGGGCTTTGACTAACTCAACTCGGGCGGCATTTTTTCATTTCTTGAAAAAGGATAACAAAAGATTTGTTTCACTTGAGGCATTACGTGCGATGTATTTGTGGAAATTATTCCAAGACAAAGACTTCTCTTGGGAAAAAAATGTCTTGCCTCTATTTGGAGAGAGAGATTTTGTGGGTGTTGTTTCAGGAGGAATTATTCGAAATTCAGGTGTTTCATTCGTATTGGAACGCGCACCATGGGCTTAATTATTGGTCCAGACAATGACCTGCTCTTTCCTTTCAGTATTGTTGATACTATCCCAAATTTGGCTGCTTGAACCAGTGTATCCACGCTGTTTTACATAATCCGGCTGCCAATCGATGAGATTAGAGAAAAATTCACCCCCGTTGATGACACCATCTTTCGTCTTCTTGTCACCAACGACAAAAATGGCTTTTCCACCTGGTTTCAGAATCTTCTGAACTTCACTCAGTACTTTCTTCATATCCTCGGAATACGTCGAAAATGTTTGAATAAGGCCTTTCTTGACCTCTAATCGTTCATGAGTATCCAATATTTCATATACGAATTTTGTGTAATATGATGTGTAGTCAAGGGCATCAAAATATGGCGGGCTTGTGTACACAACATCAATGGAATTAGATGGAATTATCTCGGACAACTTCCTTGTGTCGTAATGGTGAATTTCTGCATTTATTCCATCGAGCAGATGTGGCAAATTTTTTCTGGTTTTATCTCTGAATTTGCTCATGAAATCAATATCACGCAAAGGCTCAACAATACTACCAATCTGATTACTGGACCATTTGTAGTGGTTGCAACCTCTCGCCGATAACGCTATTGCACCAAAAAAGGATGCCCGCTCAAAATCATTCATTTGCCCGTAGAATTGTTTCAATCGCATTATCTGCAAGGCAGTATTCGGATGGAAATGTTTTCTGGGCCAAGGTGGCATTTGTTCAATTTTATTTTCGGGAAGTGCTTCTGCCTGAGATATCAAGAATTCTACATGCTCATTGTCAACTGACTTAGAAGAGGTGACTTTAGCGTTTGAGATTGTTATTGCAATAGGGTTGTTGTCAACACCAATGGCTCGGATGCCAAACCTTTGTGCTTCAGCAACAATCGTTCCCGAACCACAAAATGGGTCTAACAGAGTGATCTCTTTCGGAAACTGCTCAATCATATTTCGTGCATCGAGCGCAGAAATTTTACCGCGATAGGGGAAAATTCCATGAATGGAATTTGGATTATTTACCGATGATAACTCTTTCAGAACCACTTCGTAATCAAACATCAGCGCACCCTCATTCTTCCGTGTTCCCACCAAAGGTGGTTCGGCAAAGGTATACTATTTCCAACAGTATTTAATCATAGACATATAGATTGACTCACATTACCTAGGAGTCATTGCACCAATAATGTATACTCGAATCCTTGGGTTATTATAGGTCAATGAAAACAGAATGGCTATGTTTTCACCAGAGGATTGTATTGGAATACCAGCAACGGATTACCTTCTTGATCTCGGATTCAACTGTGAACATGTCTCAGAATACTTTGGAGATGAAATCTTGGATGAAGAGATATTGTCGAACGACGGACATCCTGGTCATTCGGACATGCTAGCTGAAATGATGGAGCACTCTGAGACTTGCATTCGTTGGTATTTGGACCAACATCACATCACCTTTCATTGGTCAAGTGCTGAGATATTATCGGTTTCTGATGATTTCCCAAAAAAGATTTTTTCCACAATCAAGGATTTCCTAGATGAAGAAACAAACATCACATACATCTCAGACCAACAGTTACTGGATATTCAACAAGAAATTGACGATGATGATGATTGAAAGCACAACTCAAGTACTGAAATCTCAAGCGCCATCTTCCGGAATCGTTCTCTCTATTCCTGCCATGTCCTGCAACCGATTCCAAAATGAGACCCTGTCATCCTCGGCCACGAGGATGATGTCTGAAGGATTACCATCCTTGTCGAATTGCTTACGGAACCTGCCTTCGCCCATAGCGAAGTGACGGAATTTGAGATCCTCCCATTCTCCTTCCTCGTTCTTCTTACGATGCCAATCTCGCTCTGGACTTGGATTTCCTCTCAAATCCCAACGGTCCGAGAAACGTGGCCCCTTGTTCGGGTCATAGATGAATATCGGCCATGCTCTGCTTGCCATAGCGACATTGGAGCGCTCAAAGGATACATGGTCAGCCACTCCGTGTTCTGGTTGGCAAGTGGTGTAGACACTGACCACCGCTGGCCCCTTGTGCGCATTCGCTTCCCTGATAGCTCGATAGAAATGATTTGGCAGACTAGTGACAGTCTGTGCAACATACACCCCAGGGTGCATTGCCGCAATCGCTCCCAATTCCTTACGCATCTCCATCTTGCCAGGAATGGTTGAACCATGAGAATAGAACTTGGCATCCTGCCCAGTATATGATGCGGTCGAAGTCTGCCCCCCTGTGTTGGAATAGACCTGAGTATCGAGTACTAGGACCTTGATGTCCATACCACTGGCCAATAGACGTGAAAGTGAACCAAAGCCGATGTCATACATCGCTCCGTCACCACCGATGACCCAGAGTCTCTTGTCACCCCAACCAATCTGGTCCCAGCGGGCGCGCACACCCATGGCATCGGTCGGTCCATTTTCAAACAGAGAATTGGTCCAAGGTATCTTCCATGGATTGTAAGGATAAGTACTGCCATAAACGGTTGAACATCCAGTCGAATTTACGATGGCTGCATTCTCAGCCCCGTGGTCATATCCGAGGACTGCAGCCATCATCCTCAATGCAGTCGCTTCTCCACAACCCGCACAGGAACCTGCTCCACCTGCATAGAGCAGGCTGTCATCCTTGAGCATGATATCCATGACTGAACGCTCATTGACGAAATCCTGGTCTGTATCTCCCATACTGGTATAGAACTCCCATAGCCGTTCGTGCTCATCGAGCCCCATCTTCTCCTTGGAGATCATTGCCAGAGCATTCTTGGAACCACAGACAGCGACACATTCTGCACATCCTTTGCACTTACTGGGGTCGATGAAAATTCCGAAACGTCCCGGTTTATCGCCTTTCTTCTCACGGTTCTCCCAGTACTTGCGTACCTTTGGCCAAAGTTTCTCCATCTCTCCAGCCTGTTCTTCATCCAATCCTGTCAAGCCGCCTTGAAGTGTCTCTTCACTGACCACTTTGCCAAGAATAGCAGTATCTGGGCACATTGTCACACAATCCATGCAACCAACACAATTGTCTGGTAGGAATTCTGGGATCTCAGGTGCGATGTATGAGAAGTCTCGCAAACGGCCTGAACCAGGACCGATGATGGAGCGTGCATGAGTAACATCAGCAGGTAGGCTTGTTGGAGCATGGCCTTCATTGTACGAAGTAACGATTCTGGATTCAAAATCATCAATATCAAAGAAATCCTTGTCATGTGCCGTCTTCTTCCTCGCTTGCTCGATGGTCATAGAGACACCTCCATCTCGGCACTTACTTCTGGATCGATGATGTTGACCTCGGTGTATCCACGCTTGACACACGTCAGATTATCTTGGACAACTTGCTCACCGCGTTTTCCAAAGTATTTTCTAAGACTCTTCTCAATCGAGTTGTAGAGATCTTCCTCCGATGTTTCTGCAGCGAAAGGAGTGCTACGCAGGAATATTCCTAGCAGTATGATTCCTTGCATCCTGACAACCAGATCAACACTGCTGCTCACCTCTTTGGCAATTTTTGCAGTATCTAACCAAAGAATTCTGATTCGGTTATCTTGAATCAACTTTCGAGATGAAGGCGGAAGTGAACTCCATACCTCTGCATCGTTCTCTGCTGTGGATTGTAGGAACACCGTGCCTCCCTCTCTAAGACCTTTCAAAGGATTTCCAGTGGAGAATGCATTGACATCCTGAACAGCGATGAAATCGAGAATATCCAATTCATGATGAATCCTGATTCTTTCATCGGCTATTGTCAGATAGAAATTAGTTGGAAGACCCTTCTTCTCAGAACCATATTTTGGATAAGCCTGAACAGTCTTTCCAAACAAGTCCGCAGAAACAGTTGCAATGATCTTGTTAGTGGTCACCGAACCAAATCCTCCTACACTATGTCCGCGCATACTGAATGAATTCGGCGGCCTTCCATCAAGACCTTCAACAACTTCTAGAGCGGTCGAATGGTCGATTCCAAGCGTGAAATACCGAGGTTCTGAATCTGATTCCAATAGGTCGTAGACAGCAGTAAGGTCACCACTGGTGACATCTCTGCTACCTAATCCATATGCACCCGAATGAACACAAGGCATCCGTTCGAGAATAGGATAACCTCGACGGCCTTGCATTGAATCAGCCAATGCAGCCTTGAACTCGGTAGTCAGGGGATTTGATTGAGCCATAGGGTCGTCCATCCGCTCAAGGACGGCCACCGACTTACAACCTGCTACTGCAGCAACAAGTTCGGGACCGGGGAATGGGCGGAAACAAGTGACGTGAACGCAACCAGCCTTACGCCCCTGAGCCCTGAGTCCATCAACAACTGTTGTTGCTGTCTCAATCATCGAACCAATTCCTATGATGGCAACCTCTGCATCATCCATCTGATAACCATCAATCAGTCCATAATTTCGCCCAGTAGCCTCGGAGAAGTCTTCCATCGCCTGCATCAACGCCGGCTTGACGGTATCCGTGAAGTGTCGCTGGGCAATCTTACCCTTCATGTAGGAATCCTGATTCTGAACAACTCCTATCATCACCGGATTGTAAGGGTCCATCAAATTACGTAAATGATCTGCAGGATCGCCAATGTATTCCTTCATGAATTCCTCTTCAATGAGAAGAACATTCTCGATGGTATGGGTTGTCAAAAAACCATCTTGAACACTGAAGAATGGTGTGCTACTCGCCTCAGCTGCCTTTCTAGAAATCAATGCCAAGTCTCCAGATTCCTGAGCATTTCTAGCAAAAACGACACCCCATCCCACATCGGAAACACCCATGATATCATCATGGCCAGCATGGACATTCAATGAATGACTGGTCATCGCACGAGCACCTATGTGGAACACGACTGGAAGTCGCTTTCCACTGATGACGTAGAGAACCTCCTTCATCAGAATCAGACCTTGACCTGAAGTGAAATTGGTGACCCTGCCCCCAGCGACGGCAAAACCCTCTGCGGCTGAAGCACTGGAATGCTCAGACTCCGGTTCAAGAAATACCAAAGGAGTCCCCCAGAGATTCTTTTTGCCATTCGAGACCGCAAGCCCATAGCCAACACCCATGGTTGTAGATGAAGTGATTGGATAAGCGCACGAGCCTTCAGTTATCGCCGTCTCAACATGAACCACAGTCCCTGCCCCATCAGTTGTCGCAGGAATGCCGGGATACTTCACTGTCATTCCATTCACCATGAACACTACCCTGAGGGCAGTATCGGGTATGATGTCGCCTTTATCACCATTCGCTAGGTTCTATCATACAGTCCGGCTAACATTTCAATACACATGACGACTCTTGACAATCATGCAAGGAGGAAAGGCATTCATCGACCTGATGATTGGCCTGCTTCTTTCTGCAGGAACTTTCCTCATCTCTTGGTGGACCAGTGGCTCATTCACAATTGGTGGAGGAATCACTGCAATCCAGATTCTGGGAACCATGGCCTTCCTCGACCTCAGAGAAAAGCAACGCAAGGAGAATCAAGAGAGAGGAGGACCGTAATCGGGCATCACTTGCTCGACCGCAAACAGGGGGTCGGGGTCACTTGAATCATGGAATGCGATGACCGCCCCCCCGTCGTTGAGCATCGTGATACTGGCGAAATCGAATCGGATATCGTTACCTGCCCCACTGGTTGAATCAAGATCTCCCAGTCCAATGAAAGTCAAGGAATCGGGAGCAAGACTCTCGCTGAAATCCCTGATGTGAAAGACGACATCGACATCTGGTCCAGCAGCGCTCTGGTATCTCACGTTCATAATTGCCAGATCATGCTCTCCACTAAGATGGAATTCCCATTCTTCAATATCAGCTGCAAGACCCGTCAAATCATACGTGTAATTCTCCCAGACATGACCTCCATCCAACGATAACCGGTGAATGAAAGTAAGGCCATTTCTTTCGATACAATGCAGACCTCCGCTGGATTCGAATGAGCAGTACTCCGAGGGTAGTCCAGCTCCATCGACCTGATGGCGATACCATTCACCAA
>JASMHR010000079.1 GCA_030750665.1 Candidatus Poseidoniaceae archaeon | reverse complement strand
GGGGCATTGCCGAGATCGCATAGCCTGGTATTGCGCAAGACTGGAAATCTTGTGGGATTTTCCCTCGGGAGTTCAAATCTCCCTCTCGGCGCCATCTAAGATGTCGAGAATAAGCACCTTGCTCAAACCGATGGGGGAATCCTTCATGTCCAATTTGCATCAGCGGGTATCGATGACGGAAGCCCCTACCGTGCATGAGACACAGCCTAAAGCTGTGGAAGATGTAGGGGGACTTCTTCGACTATCACAGGTGAAACCGCGTTTCAAGGCTGCCGAATTCCATCCCCGTATGCAGATACTGGATGATATTCAACAGGAATTGATATTCCATATGCGGCTCTTGAAGATGACTTGGAGCATTGCCCATGTGCGCACCCTTCTAATCGGTCTTGCCGCCTTCATTCTTGGAGTGCTTTCCCCAGAGACATGGGGTGGCGGGGATGCTATGACCGTCGGCATCCCAGGAATAAGGCAAGTGAATGGCGGGGGATTCTTCTTGATGATTTGTTCATTGGGATTATGGATTTGGTTCATGTTTGAGATTTGGAATCTGTTTCCTGTGATGAAAGGACACTCGGTAAGCCTCATGTTCGCGTGGATTTCTGTCATGATGGGAATGATTCTCTTTCACACTGAGGCACCAGGATTCCCCTTCAAACTGGGAGGTGGAAGCCTATTGGGTGGCATTGTCACGTTTTTAGTGATGGTTTTCGTCATTTACATCTTCTGGAAAGCAGTACAAGAGACACGTGATCAGCATGTCGAGGAAGTGCATGCAGAATCTGATCCTCGTAAAATGGAAGAAGCGATGAAGGAACATAGCCTAGCAGGTTGGACTTTCATCCTCTTGCTGTGGGGTGCTGCCATAACTCTCAGTACTTGGTCTGGTGTGCACTATATTGCTGACAGGAATCTTACAATGCCGGGACTTCTGTTCATCCACCTGATACTAGGATGTCTAGCTGTGTATGGAGTCATGCATCTACTTTGGTTTCCACAACTGATGTTGGGAGCTGGAACCACAAAGGTGTTATCGCGCCGTGCAAGAGAGGCTATTGCGGATCTTGAAGCGCAAAAAGCAGGTATGAAGATTCAGAAAGAAGTGAAGACTGAGGGGAAATGCCCCGAATGTGATGCCAATGCCCCTATCAACCGTTCAGATGAGGGAGAACCTGTGGTCGATTGTTCCAAAGAAGGCTGTGAGGGCAAGGGTCCTGCAAATGGAAAATGCAATCTATGCAAGACCAGAATCCCCACTCGTCATACCTGTGGTGAATGCGGAATCAATGCACCAGTGATGGATTATCTTGGCGACTCGGAGGCATGGTGATGAACGATTTTGAAAAACGGAGAATGGATTTCCCCACCCTTCGGGCCGAGAGCCCTCCTATCTATTTCGATAATGCCTGTATGACCCTCAAACCCCAACCGGTCATCGATGCCATCCACACTTACTACACCACTCATCCCAGTTGTGGCGGCAGGAGTGTTCACCAATACGCCAACCAGGTATCTCAGAAGATGGCTGCCAGCAGAAGAAATATGGCTGCATTCATCAATTCACCTGAAGTCTCAGAAGTGGTATTCACACGTAATGCCACCCATTCACTCAATCAGATTGCAAAGGGATTGTCTTGGGAAGAAGGGGATGTAGTTCTGACCAGTGACCGAGAGCACAACAGCAACCTGATTCCTTGGCTGCAACTTGAACAGGAGAAGGGTGTTGATCACAGAGTGGTCACCAGCAACCCTGACAATACATTCGACATGGAAGCATTTGAGGCGAGTTGTGCTGATGCAGGTGAACGACTGAAAGTTGTTTCAATGCCACAGGTTGGCAATCTGGATGGAGTGGAGATACCCATCAAAGAGGTTGCAAAGGTGGCTCATGATCATGGTGCTTTGATGGCTGTTGATGCTGCGCAATCGGCTCCGCACATGTCCTTGGATGTTCAGGACCTTGGTGCAGATTTCATCGCATTCAGTGTTCACAAAATGCTTGGGCCTTCCGGGATGGGTGCACTTTGGGGCCGACACGAACTGCTCGATGGTCTCAGGACCCTGAGTGCGGGAGGAGATACTGTTCAATGGTCCGAATACGATGGCATGGAGTGGTTATCAACCCCACATCGGTTTGAAGGTGGACTGGATAACTATGCCGGAATCCTTGGCACTGGAGCGGCTGTTGAATATCTGAACAACATGAATATGAATGATATTCATGAACATGAGATTCGCCTCAATGGTCTGATGAGCAGAGGTATAGAGGACCTTGAGGGATTATCCATTATTGGACCAAGAGATGCGCGGCAAAGAGGTGGCATATGCTCCATCATGGTTGATGGTTTCGACGCCCATGAATTGGCGATTCTTTTTGATGAGAGTGCTAACGTAATGATGCGTAGTGGCATGCATTGTGTGCATTCATGGTTCAGACAACGAGGATATGAGGAAGGAAGTCTGCGCTCCTCCTTCTATTTCTACAATACCGAAGAGGAAGTAAAATTTGTAGTAGACACCATGCAAGAAGTCCACGCTGCACTATTCTGATTCAGGGAGAGATTGCCATGACCGATGAGGAAATGATTGCAGAGGTTGTCGATGCCATTCCCCCCGTGGTATCAACGAATCAACTGGAAGATGACCTTGCGAGTCTACGGATGCTGATCAGTTGGCTGCTAGGAATCACAATCATTGTAGCGGCTGGAATTGCATATGTCACTATCGCCGGATGGATGGAAGATTCCATCAATTCCGGTCCATCTTCTATTCTACTTGCCGAGCAAGCAGCATTCTCAAAACTGATTCAACTGGATGAAGTAGAGAGTCTAGATGTTGGTTCATTGAATGGTGCTGGAGTGACACTATGCATCGTTGATTCGGGAATCGATATGAGTCACGAAGCGCTCAAGGATGTGGAATTGAAAGGTTGGAGAGATTTCATCTCTTCAAAATCAAATCCATATGATGACCATGGACACGGAACTTCGATGGCAGGCATCATCGTTGCTGGAGGAGAGATGCAAGGTATTGCCCCAAAGGTCGACCTGTATGTTGCCAAAGCCTTGGCCAAGAATGGCTCTGGAAGCGACGAGGGCGTTGGTGATGCCATCGATTGGTGTGTTGAACAAGGCTCTGATATCATTTCATTGTCCCTGGGAGGGGCGCCAGGAATAATCCCCTCTGCATTCGAGGGCTCTTCATCCTCTTCAGCAGCTAGAAGTGCCATTGACAATGGTGTTTTCGTGATAGCTGCAGCAGGAAATGATGGAGACGAATCTAATGACAATGATGTTGATTCACCTGGTGGTGAGGAGGATGTCATCTGCGTTGGAGCAGTCGATAAGAATGGAAACCTTTGGGTGAAATCAAGCAAAGGTGACAACAACGGAAACTTATGGCCCGCACTGTTGCCGCGGAACGACCCAGACAAGAAACCTGAACTTGTTGCACCGGGGGAGAAAGTTCCAATCATCATGATTGATAACCCGAACACTTCAGAGGTTGAAGAGTATGGATTTTCATCCGGGACCAGCGCTGCAACCGCATTCGTATCTGGTGCCATCGCATTGCTTCTTGACGCTAGACCTGACCTTCAACAGGATGGGGCTAACGGTGGTCAGTCTGCGGTTGAAGAAACCAAACAATGGTTGATGGACACCTCACATCCAAAAGATGGACAAAGTGGTCATGATGATCATTATGGCTATGGACTGCTACAAATCCGAGCATTGTTGGAAAGTGCAGGCGTATAGAGTTCATCTCCCTGAAACAGCCACCAGCGTACCCCCAGTCAGTGGTTGAAATGCAAGATGGTGACTATCAGACAATTGTCTGATCAGGTCTATCCAAGCCTGGAATGAGACTATCTGTGCCTGAGCAGCAACATCTGCAGCATCGACCTCACCAATAGGAACCTCTGGTTCTATCGTCAACAATACTCCAGCATTGGAGAGCAATGGCAATGCTGCCTCAATACATGCGCTTTGCGAACTTTCACCTACATCGATGATGATGAGGTCGGCTGGTACCAGCAATGGAGAATCTCCAAGTGAGGCCACTGCTGTCTGAGAGACGGCAGTTGCTGCTGCTGCTTGCCATGCAGTAGATTCGGCAGCCAACTGTTCAAACCCACCGACGGTTACTCTAGCCCAATCCGCTGCATCATATCGCTGTAATAAACGCGTGAGAATGACAGAGAATCGGGCTCCGGATTCAACTAATTCATACGACTCAGGTGTTTTACCTTGTCTCTCCCACAGGTCCAACAACCAGGCAGACAAATGTCCTATTCCACTACCAACTTCCAGAATCCTCGTTGGGCGGAGAGTGGCAACAACATCCCTTATCCGGCGCCGTATCGACAATGGCGCTGAGGTCAATTCCATGTGCAGCAATTGTTGACCAATGTTGTTCGCCACCTCGGGTTCCTCTCGTGGCTGCTTAGGATTTCTCGAAAGAATGGAAGCCAATGCCTCATGCATCTGGATATCATTCTCCTCACCCATACGCTTGCGCAGCAGAATGTCATTTTCAAGCCATTGTAGGCAAGATTGCCATCGCCTTGAAGAAGGGGGCTCTCGCCCCGCAGAACGAGCAGTATGCAAGAAGAGGAGGATTTCGATGATGATCAGGTCATTGAGAACGTAGTTCTCTGCCCAGGTTGCGCTGAGCGATGTGGACATTCAGTACTACGTGAACGCCCGCGTGGAAATGGTGTTGATTTCCTCCTGAAATGCGACAGTTGTGGCAAGGTCCACACCATTGAGTTCCGCACCCCGCCGGCTCGCACCATCCCTTTCATGCTGACAGATGGACCTGAAACTATAGTAGTCCATATCGATCTTGACGCCGATGAGGTTCTTACCGAGGGTGATGTCTTTGAACACGGCGAGGCAGAATGGAGAGTCAGCCGCATCGAGGACCTTGAAGGCAAGCCTCGTTACAAAAGAGGCGTTGATAGAATCACTAGAGTCACTGCTCTACGCAGTGACCTCGTACGCGTCAAGTTGACTCTGACCAGAGGAGATGATTCAGAGCCTGATGTCATCATTGTTGATGGTGAGAAATTGTACTCCACAGGAACCATCATGGTCCACGAAGGTGAAAGATGGCGCATCAGAGCCATACACTCAGGAACTGGTCGAACCTTGAATGGAACCATGAAGGCCAGTGAGATCAAGCGAATGTATCTGCATGAACCTCCCTCAGAAGAAGAGTACCAACCACGTACTGAACAGGAGAGGCGCCGTGCTTGGCAAGAAGGCAAACTTGGTTACAATCCGAATCCAGTGAAACCATCTTACAAAAGTGACAGATACCGCAGGTAAGTTCAGCGTTTGTTGGACCATGGCATCAACAACGTCTTGGTGACATGCCAAGCAACAGTTGGATTCTCTCTCAACCGCCGCATGGAATACTCATACCACCTCTCGCCATAAGGGATGTACACTCTGGTCCTATGCCCTTTAGCTGCCAATCGTCGACGGACATCGCCGCGGACACCAAGCAACATCTGGAACTCATAACCAGCACCTTTGCCCTTTCTTTCCGGAGGGGGAGAATCTCGCGGGTCATCTCCCTCAGGCCCCATGTTCCGTTGCGCCAATGCTTCAACTGCATATTCAATGACTGGAATATCATGGCTCGCTATGGCGACATAGGATGAAGAATCTAGCATCTTGTCAATCGCTGCATTGGTGGCATCCACTATTCCTCGATAACGAGTATGGGCGATTTCTTCTGGCTCCAAATATATCCCCTTACAAATGCGGAAATCTGCATCACTACCCAACTCGGCACAGATGTTCTCGATATCTTCAATGGTCCTGAACAGCCTGCCTTGCAAGACCACCCCGATGTTCTTGAGTCCCTTTTGATGCATGGCGAGGCAGACATCAATAGTATCATCAGTCACTCGATGATCCTCCATGTCCAAACGAACGAATATCTCGTTCTGTTCCGCTTTCCTCAGGAGTTTCTCAATGTTGGAAAGACCCACCTCCCGATCGATATGCAATCCAAAAGCGGTTGGCTTGATCGACAGATTGGCATCAAGTCCCTTCTCTACTATTTTATCGATTAGAGCATGGTACTCCTTGATGAAGAATTCAGACTCTTCGATGTTGTTTATCTCCTCACCAAGAACATCCACTGTGAAACAAGCATTCTCTGCCGCTAATTTCTCCATTACCTTGACCGCATCATCAAGAACCGCCCCCGCAACATATCTTCGCGAGACCCAACGTATCACGAAGCGTGGCATCAACGGCATCATTCCAACGACCATACGACCGAATAGACGTGACATGGGCAGACCTGACCACGGGTTCCGGTAGCCGATTATTGACGGTTTCCGAAGTCGCATCAGAGTTCAACGAAGTCTCGGGTACGCCCTAATGGGATGTCAATCGACTCCAGATACCTGCGAATCGCTTGTCTCTGCCAACCTTTGAACGACTTGCGATCCATGTAAGCCCATACCTCGGCACCCGGAAATGCAAGCCTTGTGGCAGAAATTGCTGTATCTATCGCATGGGTCCACATACCCTGTGGTAGTTCACCGGTCAACGGGTCCCAATCTGGAACTGATGGTTTCAACATCGGCAGGGAATATCCCGCCAACATATGTCCTAACCAAACGCCGTCGTATGAAGCCAATCTGCCGATGAATGGTGCGTAGTGTCCACCCCCCAACCCGACAGCCACCTTGTCGCCACTGCTTGGGTCCCATTCCCCAATCCCAGAGCCACCATCCAATCCCAAACCATCCCAGATTATTTCAGCAAGAATCTCTGCAGCATCTTTACGCGACCAATGCTCGGTGGTTGACCCAATCTCAATGAACATGCATGGAGTCTCAAGCCAAGGGCCATGATGAGAGGTCTCCAATGTCAATGAAAATTCATCTGCAAGTGGACTATCTCCCCCCCGCTTGATAATCTCTCGGAACCAAGCACCGATGCGAGGATTTGGCGGAGGGCAATCACCTGCCTTTCCTCCGAATGGAATTTCATCATCATCACCTAGGTGAGGAATGCCGATTGGGTGAACGGTCAGACTTGGACGACCCGACGCTGCTGCATGGCGACTTGGAAAGATGACTTCACTGACCTCTTCCCCTGTTGCAGTTGTCCATCTCTTATCGAGATCATCTTCCCACAACAATCCTGTTTCAAGCCACCAGATCCGAACATCATTGAGCCGATGGCTTGCACAACCATCGACAACAATACCATCAACCCAATCTCCCATTTTCAGCAATGCCTCTCCTTGTATCAGTGAGGCAACATCCGGCTTGCTAACCACGATCAACTTCACTTGAACACTCG
>JASMHR010000078.1 GCA_030750665.1 Candidatus Poseidoniaceae archaeon | reverse complement strand
AGATGGACCCGACGACCCAGCACAGAATTTGAGTCCATCTGGCCCTATAGGATATGGGGGGATGTTGGGTGAATTGCAGATTAAGATGGGGGGCACAGGCCGGTCAGCACCACGACCAGCCTTGTGGCCGCGACCATGGGTTCTGCATCGACCGCGGAACTTGTTGGCTCTACCTACCATAATTCTCACCTCAGATCATTCGGGCAATCAGTGCCTCGATTTCTTCTCCTCTTGGACCCAATGCACCACCTACACGGAAAGAGCGCTTGATTCCGCCCCATCCTTTGGCGCCACGAGGTGGATGTAATCTGAAGACACGCTTCATTCCCTCGACGTCCTTGACTGTGTTATCACCACTGGCAATGGCCTTGGCCAATGCTGCGATATTCGAGAACTCACTGTTCTCTTTGACTTCAGCATCTGTCAATGGCTTATCACCAGACATCCTGCCTCGCTCGTTCAGTAGATTGCCGATGGTTTCCTCAGAGACCTCGCCCCAAGTGATGTAATCCTTGGCCTTCTGCAACATACCCTTGTATTGTGCACTCTGCGGAATGAGTACCGCATGATTGACACGAGTAAGGTTGAGCATATGCATGGTCTCCTTGATGGAGCGCTCAACACCCACATCAGAACGTACTCTAATCACTAGCCAAGTCATTCCAAAATCCTCCCACGTACCATGTATAATCTGTTTTTCTGGTCATCGCTGACACGAGTCTTGTTCATCTCGATGAGAGCATTGTAGGTTGCTAGAGCATAATTGATTGTGGTTCTGGTCTGACCCTTGGAACGGCTCAGGATATCACTGATACCGGCCAACTCGAGAATCTTCTTTCCAGTCTGTCCAACCACTAGTCCTTTACCGGCTGCTGCCGGCATCAAAGTGAGTCTGGTTGAACCTGCACGTCCAGTCACCTTGAATGGAATGCTGGTCCCTGGTCCAACGCTGGATTCCCACGAACCATTGCCACGCTGTACCGAGATGATGTTCAACTTGGCGGCATCGATGGCCTTACGGATGGTTCCAGCGACCTCTTTGCCCTTAGCGATGGCCAGACCGACATATCCATCCCGGTTTCCAACGCAAGCCATGACATTGAATCTGACTCGACGACCACTGTCGGTCATTCTCTGAATCATGTTGACTGTTATGACCTCCTCCTCTAGATTTGGCAACAGAGCATCGATGACCTGAACTTCACGAATCGGCATCCCACTGCGTAGGGCTTGCTCCATGGTCACTATCTGTCCTGATAGAACAGCGCGACCCAAACTGGTGATTGGCTGCCATTTTCGCAGAGCCTCTGCTGGATCTACTCCCACACCGCGGCGTCTACGTGGCGGTGCATCATCGGATACCTCTGGTGGGTTGTAAGCAAGGAATAATCCCGGTGCCTGTTCTCCTGAACGTGCAACTGGAACCTCAACAGGTGCGATTGGCATTGGCTCAGATTCTGGAGCGGCAACCGGTGCTGCTTCTTCAACAGGTACTGCCTCTTCGGTCACTGGCACTTCAACATCTTCACTGGATGGATCTTTCTGTTCATCACTCACTTGAATGCCCCCTCTATCTTCTTTCGTGCCTTCTCGACACTGCTTGCAACATCATCAGAGATATGAGCACCACTGATGCGCTCCTCCTGCGGGATTGCTGATTCACCGTGTGGAATATCCATTCCAGCATCGACCATCCCTTTGAGGGCAGCGAATATCCGAGAACCAGAAACCGATGCTGCAAGACCAATGTCAAGGACCGCTTCTTCATTCCCGCCTGCAATTGCAGCCTTGCCCATAGCGAAACCGATCAGGTACGACGCTGGCAGAGACTTGCGAGAAGAGGATGCAGGCCAAGCATATTTGTTGACCAGAGTGTTTCCATCAACAGTGATGACAACTTCATCCCCAGTTGAAGAATAGTTGACCAACTGACAGGTCACTTGAGTATTGGATACTCGAACGACTGCACGTGGTTTGCGAGCGCGCAGCAACTTTCGTCGGCGATGGTAATCGGTCTCACCACTGCGACGGCGACGATATGCCAATCTCTTTCTCTTACCCTGAGCCATCAATCCTCACCTCCGAATTCAACACCATCAGAATTCATCTGTTGGCGCATATGAGCGATGGAACGGTATGAGCCTCCCTTCGCCTTACGGTAGTAGTATCTGTACTGACTGGACTCAATAGTGCCATCATCACGTAATTCTATCAGTGAACGGCGTTGTGAACGAATCGTCTTCATCCAACGCTGTTTTCGTGGATTACGGCTGTTGGCAGAACCCTTGCGCTTACCTTGACCCTTCTTTCGGCCCTTGGCCTTCTGGATAGCGATATGCCTTGCACGCACCCTGCTGGTCCCCTTTATTGGTCGAGCCTTGATCCAACCTTCCTCAATGAATTCACGGATGTCATCCTTCTGAACTGCAGCAGCGATCTGGTCAACAAAAGATGGATGAACCCAAACTCTGTTGACTCCGCATTTGAGCAACTGAGCAGCCATTTTCTTCTGATTCGTTATCTGCATCAAACACCCCTCCTTCTGTTCAGAACACGGATGCCCAATTCATCGGCACGGCTGTGAATACGTTCTCTCTTGCGACCTCCAACGGTCCTGCCGACACGAGCGGCTTCTGTCTCTGGGTCAATCTCTTCGAGGTCATCGGGGTTGTGTACCATGATTTCGCGGAAGCCACTTGGGTGCAAGCCACGAGCAACGGCCACCTTTCCATGCCCAACACGAACCAAGGAACTGCGGTATTTGTAATTGCGACGCTGCTTGTTGTCCATTCCCTTCGGTTTTCTCCATCCACTGCGAGAAAGACGCTTGTAGCGGAACCATTCGGTTCTCTGGAAGACTGGTGTCGACTTCTTCTGGGCAGCACGTAGTTCGAGAGCGGCCTTGGTCGCCTCATCGAGAACCGGCTTCTGCTTGGCTACATGGAACTCAGGTTCATCATCTTCATCCCAATCATCGAGGTCATCATCATCATCATCGAAGTCGTCTTCATCGACATCCTCGTCGGCCTGTTCGTCAAGTTCCTCGTCATCAAATTCTTCTTCAAGTTCCTCTTCGACCTCTGAATCTGCTGACTCACTGAGTCGAGCGATGAGCTCTGATTTGTTTCCTGAGACCTTCTGTCCCTGCTCCTTGAGCAGAGCCTTCAACTCTGCGACGGTCATGTCCTCATATTCTTCTGACATCATCATCACTCCTTGTTAACCAGATATATTCCATCCTGGAATACTCGGCGATCTCTCTTCTTGACTACTGCACTACGCTCAATATTGGCAGCAGTTTGTCCGACCTTCTCCTTGTCAGCGCCAGAAACCACTACCTCTACCTTGTTCTTGACCTCCACTGTGACTTCAGCAGGAGACCATGGTAATGCAGCCTTACGAGGAACCTTCTCTCCGAAGTAATTGTTGACTTTCAATACATCTCCCTCTACTTTCAAAGTCATTGGGAAATGGCTGTAGAATGCTTTCAGATGGTAGGTGAATCCAGAATTAACACCCTTCACCATATTTCGCAGATGAGCAGCCCAAGTTCCGGCCAATGCCTTCTCCTTCTTGCGAGGAATGTCAACTCTGACGAGAACTGCCCCGCCTTCGAGCAGCAACTGCACCTTGTGATGAGTGAACTCACGAGACAGTGAACCATTAGGACCGGTCACCGTGGCAACATCATCAGAAACAGCGATATCGACTCCTTCAGGAGTCTCAATGACGTATTCTATTCTGTCTATCGTAGCCATTTCATCACCTCAGAATACATATGCCAACAAACGACCACCGATTCGAGAAGTCTTTGCATCATAATGATGCATCACTCCTTGGTTGGTGGTCAGGATCAATAGTCCGAAATCCTGTGCAGGAAGATATCTGGATTCCCACTTCTCAAATTCCTGTCTGCGAACTGAATGGCGGGGTTTGACTACCCCACACTGATTGATGGCACCGCGTAGTTCCACTTTGTAGGAACCGCCGCGTCCATCGTCTTCTCTCTCATAGGCTCCAATGTAGCCAGCGTGCTGCATGATGTCCAGTACTGAACCAATCAACTTACTGGCTGGACTGACGTCAACATGGTATCTGCCTGCCTGCTCAGCGTTGAATATCTTGGCAAGGGCATCGTTCAATGGATCGAATTGCATCTCTATACCTCCTAACTGAATTTCTTGAAGCCGATATCTCGACCTATGTCTCTGAAGCACTGACGGCACAATCTGAGCCCGTGGCGACGAATCATTCCTCGCTTGCGACCGCAGCGACGGCAACCCACCGTGCGTCCAATCGTCTCTCCGTGATCTCTTGCCATGTCTACTCCTCCATGATTGTCAAACCGAATGTATCGGCGAACCATTTTCGTGATTCCTCGGGGCTGACACCATGCTCGCTTCCAACTTTTCGGCTTCGCCTTCGACGGCGACGTACACGATGTCCTGGCCTCTCAAGCACGACGTTGATGTCCATGCCATAGATTCCAATATCTGGATCATATTTCTGGTCTGGGAAATCGGTATAATCCCTGATTCCGAATGAAAGATTGCCCTGCGCATCAAAATTCCACCCTGGAATGCTGTTCTCACGTACCCAGAAGGCATCGCGCAGGAACTTGTCGATAGTCTCTGAATCCCTGATGGTCACCTTGCAACCAATAGGGAATCCCTTTCGCACCTTGAGGTCTCGATTCTGAATCCTCCCCATGGTTCGGATTGGAGAAGAGCCTGTCAGAAGTTCAAGAACTCGCTCAGCGGTCTGAAGACGCTCACCGCCCTCTCCGACTCCGATATTAACGGAAACCTTGGCTATTCGTGGCTCGAGCATGGGATTACTGTCCTCACTCATGCATTCACCTCCACGCTTGGTATTGGAGTATCTTCGCCCACCACGAAAACATAACGGGCGAGGGTGCCGAATTCTCCGAAATCGACTTCATTTGGCATACTCGAACGCTTCTCGATGTGCTCCTTGATGTGAGCAATGGTACCAACGTGACTTCCTCCAATCAGGTATGCTGGTGCCCCATCACTGAATGCGATATGCTGCATAATCTGTTGCTCAGGAAGTGAAATCTGCAAGGTATCACCGGTTCTGTAGGCCTTGGCATCATCGACGATGATACAGCGACCATCATGGAGATTGAGTTGGGTTTTTCCGCCCTTGATGGTTGATTTCCCATCGATTCTACACAACTTCCATTCAGCATCACTTGGAGATATCTGATGATAGCGTAGTTTTCCATTACTGTCAAGGATACAGCGATAACTCAATTCACCCAAAGTCAGAACATCCATCAATCCAACCCCTCGGCGAGCATCGCGGACCGTTCTTCCATCAATACTGACATGACCAGCATGGAGAATGGAACGCACCTCACGCGAATTCTTTGCGTAGTTCAGAACATCTCGAATGACTGCGTTCAATGGCATGCACATCTCAACACTGTGGGCTCCTGCATTAGGACGGGTCACCCAAACCGTGGTCTTTCGAGTCAAGGTCCAGGTCCGTGGCATATTCAGGCGCTTTAGATGATGACTTGATCCCATGTAATTCAACTCCTGTCCGTGATACGCTTCATACGCATCGGATCTGTTTCAATCAACTTGGTGACCACAACATTGGAGGAATGGATAGGAACTCCTTCCTCCTTGTTATCGGCCTTGGAACGTGTTGCACCTTCAATGAATACTAGAGAGTTAAGCGCATCGACACGGATGACCTTGGCCTCAAGGCCACTGTTTCCACGTGGGCCTCCATGACGCTTGCCCTTCGAAGGGTGACCGTAATCACCCCTCAACACCTTGACCTGATCGCCAACGCGAATGGTCACTCTGCGCACTCCAACAAGGCGCTTATCATTACTCTGCAGACGAGCACGTACTCGCTTTCGCTTGGTATGGGATGATGCACTGAAAGCAGCCTTACGTTGCTTATTTGGATTCTTGCTCTTGACCATCATCTCACCTCAAATTATCTGCTTGGCAGTAGCTGCAATTCTTGGCCAACGCTCTGCGCTCTCTCTTGAAACTGGACCCTTGATATCGGAACCCTGAACTTCACCACGCTCATTGGTGATGACCACAGCATTGTCCTCGAATTGTACCCAGGTGCCGTCCACCCTTCGGAATGGACGGCGCTGACGAATAATGACTGCACGGAACATCTGCCGACGAGTATCTGGAGTTCCTCTCTTGACACTGACCTTGATCATATCTCCAACACCTGCTGAAGGATATCGGCGCATGACTGAACCGATCTTGTAGACCGAGATCAACTGAACTATCTTGGCACCAGTATTGTCAGCACAGATCATCCTTGCTGCCGTAGGAAGGCCACGGGTCTGCTTTCCAGCGATTCCCTTCATTCTGAATCCTCCTCCGTACTCTCGATGACACAGAATGATACCGTCTTTGAAAGCGGCTTGCATTCCATGACCTTGACGCGGTCCCCGACCGAGACCTCACCGATACAACTTGGCAGGTGAGCTGAAAGGCGTCGTGTGCGCTTGTCATATCGCTCATACTTCACCATCTTACGAACGTGTTGGCGCTCGATGACGATGGTGTTCTGCATTCCAACACTGGCCACAGTGCCCTCAAGAATCTGACCTCGCAATCTCAGAGAGCCATAGAATGGGCAGTTCTCATCCCCATCCCAATCCCCTTCGGGCCTGTCCACATCAACTCCGATATCTCGCATACTATCACTTCCTGTATCTTCGATGGATGCGGTCCTCGGGCCGTTGCTTGACGAGGCTGCCATCGATGACATTCTCCTCTTCGTCGATTGTGAATCTGATAACGTTCTTGGCCATGGTCAACTTCTGGCCTGCTTGCTGAATCATGATGGTACGCATGGTCTCATCGATGATGAGGCCACTGTTTCCAACCAAAGTAGGATCACTGGAAGAGACAACGCTGATACTACGGCCGAGCCATGGCATATTTCGTACATTCATTCATCTCACCTCCACAGTATATCCATTCTTCTTGAGTACTTCAGCAGCCTTCTTCTTGTGCTCTCCCTGCAGTTCGATGGTCCGTCCTTTGACGGTTCCACCGGCTGCACAGCGCGCTTTGAGTGTCTTTGCTAACTGGTCAATATCAATTGCTGAGTCATCGATTCCTTCGACGATTGTGACCAGTTTTCCGTACCTCCTTCTCACTGTTGAAATATATGCTATCTGTTGTTCTTTGGCTATTTCTTGACATATGCACAGTTCATCAGGTAGACCACAGACATTACAGATAGTAGCCACTGAATTCACTCCTTCCTTTCCTGATGCATTCTAGTCAACATGCGAGCGATGCTGCGACGTGTTGCCTTGTAGGCACCCAT
>JASMHR010000077.1:7567-7805 GCA_030750665.1 Candidatus Poseidoniaceae archaeon | reverse complement strand
ACACAGTGGTGGGATCGAGATGGAGATTTATTCGGGGATAATATAGCCGGCACCAATGCTGATTATTGTCCAGACACTCCTGCTGAAGAGATAGATGATGTCAACGATGAGGGATGTGGCCCCAGTGAGAGGGATTCTGATTTCGATGGTATCAATGATATTGGTGACGAATGTCCACAGACCCCTCCTTTTGAGGTTACCAAGGTTGGTGAAAGCGGATGTGCACCTTCAGAACTAG
>JASMHR010000077.1:0-7557 GCA_030750665.1 Candidatus Poseidoniaceae archaeon | reverse complement strand
GGGCTCCATTTGATTCCAATCAAACAACGGATAGTGATGGTGATGGATTCGGAGATAATCACTTGGTACCAGGTGGAGATGATTGCCCTAATCAGGCAGGCACCAGCACCATTGATCGCAGCGGATGCACGGATAGTGATGGTGATGGATACAGCGACCCTTCTAGCACATGGACCATTTCATTGGGTGCGGATTGGCGTAGTAATGATGCAACTCAATGGCGAGATAGTGACGGTGATGGCTATGGCGATAATTGGGGAGATTCCGGTTGGGGTGATGGCAGGATGGCGAATTGGCCAGGTGAGTTCATTCTAGGAGCCACCAAGCCTGACAAATGTCCAATGGATGCCTATGAATACGCACAGTCAGATGGTTGTCCACCCGGTGCAGGGGATACTGGCGGTGACCAGAATGAAGGGCAGGCTGAGTCCCAATCAACTGGTAGCAGCAGCAGCATGATGTTCGTCATCATCGGTGGCGGCGGCATCGTGGTCCTTGTTCTGGTTGGAGTGGTAGTGATGCTGCTTCGCAAACCCCCTCCTCCATCTAGAGGTCCTAGAAAACCTCGCCAAGAAACGGGTCTGAGCGATTCCGCAGATTTGGTTGAAAGTTCGATGGAAGAAGCGGCGGCTGAGCAGAGTGATTGGGTTGAGACGTGGGAGCAATTGCCATCCGGAGGAGAGTATCTGCCTGCGGATGCCGATGGAATCGTTTGGTATCAGACCCCTGATGGAAGCCACTGGAAACAAGGAGAGGACGAATCCTGGAGCCTATGGCAAGGATGAAGGCGGCAACCTTCCCGCACTCGTATCATGGAGATTCATGATATCGCAGTTCTCGGTGCTGGACAAATGGGGAATGGGATTGCACAGGTAGCGGCGTGTGCTGGATATGACGTCGTGATGATTGATATTCAACAAGCATTTGTTGAGAAGGGATTTGCGACAATAGAGGCTTCCCTGAGTAAATTGGTATCCAAGGAACGGATGACTGCCACAGATGCTGAGGCTGCAATCTCTAGAATCAGCATCTCCACAGAACGAGGCTCTGCTTCACAATGTGACCTCGTCATTGAGGCTATTCCAGAGATTCCTGAACTCAAACATTCGACATTTGCAGAATTGGATTCAATATGCAAGACAGGCGCCATTCTTGCATCGAACACCTCCAGCATCAGTATCGATGAGATCGCTTCTCATACCAAGAGGCCAGAGTCTGTTATTGGAATGCATTTCATGAATCCCGTGCCATTGATGAAACTGGTGGAGATAATCAATGGCAGCAAAACAAGTGAGGCAGTAAATTCAGCAGTGGTAGAGGCTGCAGAGAGGATGGGTAAGACCGCACTCTCATGTAATGATTCACCCGGTTTCGTTTCTAACAGGATACTCTGTCCGATGTTGAATGAGGCAATCCTCACACTACAGGATGGGGTGGCCGAAGCAGAAGCCATAGATGGTATCATGAAACTCGGAATGAATCATCCAATAGGCCCATTGGCATTGTCGGACCTAATTGGATTGGATACGGTTCTGCACATCATGCGAGTTCTCCACGAGGGTCTTGGAGATGACAAGTATGCTCCGGCACCGTTGCTCATTGAAATGGTCAACAAGGGAGAACTTGGTCGGAAGACTGGCAAGGGTTTCTTTGATTACAATCGGTAACCTTTCTTCTTGCGAGGTTTGTCATACTTACGCGACATCTTACGAATTGATTTCTTCTCATCCTTGGAAACGAATTGCAGTAGATTCTGTGTATTTGGTCTGGCTTGAGAGGGGTTGGTCATTCGATTGGCCTCATCAAGTCTGGGAGGCCCCCCATATTCAGAGGTCAAGACTTCAGCGCGCTGGATTCGTCGTTTGATTATCGATGCTTCACCAAAGGAACCACGCTTTCTCTTGAATGGTGAATTCTTGGTGTTAATGATTATTGAAGGTCGAAGTTGTTGCAATCTGACACCTATGTGACGAAGTGATTGACGGAATCCACCCATGTGTCCCTTGAGTTTGCTGAAGTGTGGAATGACGCCCTCCTTCATCTTGCGTTTTGGACTAATCCATGCAGGGAATCCAACATCCACAGGGATGCCATTCAGGGGTAATATGAAGCCCTTCAACAACAAGTGTGTTCCAGGTGGCAAGTCATCGGCTCTAACCATGGCGCGTTTGCGCCAGAGCCTTCTAGATAGACGTCTGAGTGCAGGCATGTTTCGAAGGCGAACATTTCGATTCATCTGCATATGTTGATCCCATAGAAGAATTGTGATGACCAAAATTCCAAGACCTAGAAGTGGATATTGTATAGCAGAGAAGGCCGTGGTCACTATTCCGAGGAAGAGAATTCCAAGCCCTCGGGAGAATGGCGACTTTCTGCTGGGATGAACTCCTTTCTTCGCTGCAACTCCACATGTGACCCAAGCATTCGCAACCATTGCTTCATCGATTCCCTTTCGTCCTTGGCGGAGGGCAGCAACAGCATTGGTTGGCATATCATCAATCATCTTGCCCCATTCAATCAAGGAAGGTTCTTTTGCCGCAATGACCACTTCTGGAATCCACTCTTCTCTACGCTGATTCAGATTGCTTCGAATCAATCCATGGGTTCGCATGACTTCGGTCAATCCTGCAACACAAGGATGTTGGGAATGAGCCTTTATCAGGCGAGTGTGAATCATCAGCGCATCTGCAGTTCTACCGATATCCAGCATCACCAATGCTTGAGCGACATCCAGTCTGATCCAAGTCCCTTTCTCATTCAGATTATCCTGCATGTTCTCGATAATCTCCAACGCCATATCACTTTGGCCATGTAATCTCAATAGTCCAAGGTCGCTGATAACACCTAATCTCTCGATTTGAGTATCTTCCCATTTGGCGTCTGCTGTCCAAGGGAACCACGTCGAATATCTTTCCATCAAGTCGATTATTCGTCTTCCAGCTGGTGTTCTCGCCACCCGTTCAAGGTTGTCTATACCCTCGGTTCTGGTCCTCATCAGATCGATGACCCACAGCATCAATGCAATTTCGATATCATCAGTGTCGAGGTCTTCGATTGCAGTTTCAGCTTCTTCGAGGTCGCGTTGCGCTATCGCTGACATTGCTAGAACCTTACGAGCGAGATCATCTTCTCCCTTCATTTGTGCCAATACGCTGGTCGCTCTCTCCTCAGCATCTCGCCATCGTCCAACTGATATTGCATGGAGCATCTTTGCTTTGGCTCTGAATAATCTGTCTCTTCGGTCATCGGTTCTTCCAAGCATTTTGATGACTTCACTCATTTGATGCAATTTGTCAGAAGCAACGATTTCGTGCAATTCTTGCTTGAGACTCCGCTTTATTCGCTGGCCTATGGAGACATCACCTGAAGAGATTTTCCTAGATGCCTGTGTCAGATCTCCGCCGTTGAGGTCGAAACGAATTCTTCTCAAGCGCCCCGCTTTGTTTATCGACATAAACCAGACAATGAAGAATACTGCCTGACCTGCAACTGCAAGAGTGAACAGTAACTGCTCTAGAACATCAGGTTGGAACACCGGACAGAATCCCGCATCTATCGTCTGCAGGTCCTTGACCCACTCTGCACAGCCAGTCGTATCTGGAAGGAATTGAGGGAATCGGTGAAACAACGACACCAATAGTAACAGCACAGTATACCCCGCGAAACCCATGAAACAGAATTGTAACACTCTTGCCTGCTGACTCTTCTCAGCACGCAATGTGCGCGGGTCAGCGAAAACAATACCTCCAACTCCACTGATGTGTGCAGCTCCAAGGAACATCAGGCGAGCGACTTCATAGACGAATGCAATTCCAACAATGGTGACGTTGAGAAGGAGGAAAATGATGACTGCAGCGGTCGCAATGTTGCGGATTGTGAAGTCATCAATGTACCAAGATAGTTCGACGAAATAGTATCCAATGAGGCCACCTTCGCCCAACAGGCTATTTGGCCGATAGCCATCCATATCCAATACCCTATCAGTGTGGACAAAAAGATTTGATAAATCGCTGAATTGAATTGCCCAAGAAACCATTCCATTCAGTGCAGTGATGGGCATCAGCAAGGCATTGGTGAAAATTATCATTGCTAGAATGCGAGCCCAAATTCCCGGCGCTTCGGGGTAAAGAATCGAGACCCTCCCTGCAGCGCGATGGTATTTCGAGTGAATCAACACATTCCAGCAGGAACCAAGGATTCGTCCATATGCAACAATGGAGGGGAGCAGAAGAACAAGTAATGTGAATGCAGCTATTTGCTCAAATGGGGCATTGTATTCTTTCAGCAGCAAGTTGACGCCCCAAACTGCTCCGGTCAAAACTATCGCACCGATGATGAAACGCATCAATTTTCTCTTCTCTGCCTTCTCAATATCCTTGCGTTTATGTCCAACCTTTGGAGAGAATTGGGCTGCGATGGAGGAAATGGGAGAAACCAGAATGGGAATTCCTATCATGAAGAAGATAATTTGGAAAACGTAAATGCTGTGCTTGAAAGGCTGAATCAATATCTCCATACTGAGAATCATCACTCCCGTGATGGCCATTAGATAGAGCATGACTCCCCAGCCTGCGCCCTTTATGCCCAATAGGTTTCTAGCATCTGCAACTGTTTCAGAGATCCTGTGTACTTCGTAGTCATCGCCTCCGGTATTGAAAGCGATTTGAATCCGTTTCAATGAACGCGGTACCCAGAAATGCCAGATGATTGTTGCAATAGCAAAACCAAGAACGACAGGATAGAACGCATCAGGAGTGAATTCACTCGAAATCACGGCGTGCTTATCGACCGGCATACGTGCTCGGTTCCTATGACGGCGTGCCTATCTAAACTACTTTCCATCAGAACCATGAAACTGGGTGTGCATTGAAGTACTTACGGGGAAGAATTGAAGCATATCAGCCATCACAAGCATCCATGCGAATTACGATTGTAGCGATTATTCTGACCCTTTGCGCTTTGATGATTCAGATTTCAGTACCAATAGCCGATGTAATCAACGAAGACGAGAAGCATAGATTTGCTGGAGATTTCGGAGGAGGTGGACTGCCAGGGCAGGGAACATTCATTGCCTATCCTCCTGTACTTGAGGACACTCTATCTTCCAGTGTTTCGATCAGTGACAGTGCATGGCTTAATGAGCAAGAAATTATTGTTGTAGGGTGGTTTACCGCTAATGCGACGGTTGGCAATCAGACCTTGACAGTAGCCAGTGAAGGCTCCAAGGACTTGCTGGTGGCCCGTATTTCATTGCATAGTGGAGTAATTTGGGCCAAAACTGCGGATTGCAGCGGTAATGACACCCTCTATAGTGTGGCTATAGAACAGGAAGTTGGAGACGTGAATAGTGAAAATTCCACTATTTGGATAGCTGGAGGTTTTCACGGTCAGATGATTTTCGGCTCACAGACTTTGGCAACTTCAGCACCTGATTCTGAGTCTCGAGCATTGGTTGGGAAATTGGATGTTCATGGTAATATTTTGGGGGTCGCTAGTTCAGAAGGAAGTTCTGGATATGCCGAGGCCTACGATTTGACTGTGTCATCAACTGGAGCCTATGTAGTAGGTCAATCAAATGCTCAATCTACATTCGGAAATCATTCTATTACCCACCTTGGATCACGCACCGTTGGCTTTGTTGCGCATGTTTCCACTATGGGTATCTGGGAATCTGTGGCCAGTACCAGTTGTTGTACTTCTTCGAACTGGTATGGAGATGCTTCATTCAATTCAATATCTCAGGATTACGATGGTAATATCTTGATATCCGGATATGCGGAAAAGGGGGTGAAATACAACGGCACAGCCATCATCCAAGGCTCAGATGATGATGACTCGGATGGCATTGTCATCAAACTGGATTCAGATTTCAACAGGCTATGGTCGAATCATGTCGGTTCAAGCCATAAATTCATGCAGAGTACTGGTGATGAACATTTGACAGGTATCTCAGTTCATTCCGACAGTGTATTTGTAGTGGGAACTGTGTATGGTAGCCAATCCAAACGAGTATCTGCTGGTGGAATTCCGGTGCAGTCAAGAGGTGGCCTAGATGCAGTAGTTGGAATTTTGAGCCTGCAAAATGGGACATGGGAGCATGCCAGAGGATACGGGGGGCCTGGTGATGATTCAGGCGGTTCAGTGCATCAACTATCTGAGAATCTCACCGTCTTCAGTTTAGGCCACGAGGGTTCTATCTCTCTTGCTGCTAATCTGATTCCAGGGGTTGGTGAGAAAGGAGTGGCTTTGTTGGCAACTGACTCCATGAAAGGAAAAGAGGCTTGGTCTATAGAAGCATCTGCTTACGGCCTTCAAAGTCTGCCGGGAGCACTTTCTGTGAATCAAACGGGTGCACTTATTGTCGGCAATCTGCTTTCTCAAGATGCATACTCACTGATGGTCTTTGAAGCCGATATGGATGGAGACGAGGTTTCCAACAGGAATGATGCATTCCCTGATGATAGGACACAACACAGTGATACTGATTTCGATGGCTATGGCGATTCATCCGAAGGCACGACTCCAGATGATTGCCCAAGCCAATGGGGAAATTCGACCCTCGATGGTTTGGGATGCCCAGATACTGATGGAGATGGGGCATCGAATATGTTCGATAAATTACCCGATGACCCATCTCAATGGGAGGATGCGGATTCAGATGGATATGGAGATAATCAGTCCGGCAATCAGCCCGATTCCTGTGCTTCAGAATACGGCGAAAGCAGTGCGGATGTATTCGGTTGTGCTGATGACGACGGGGATGGATGGTCGAACTATGGTGATGAATTCGCCCAAGATGCATCACAATGGCTGGATTTCGATTCAGATGGATTTGGTGATAATCTGTTAGGCCTCGACGGTGATTCTTGTCCTGAAGAGTTCGGTGCCTCCACGCAGGATCGATTTGGTTGCTTGGATACTGACGGTGATGGTTGGTCAGATGTAGGCGACTTCTTTGATGATGATGACGAAAGATGGTCGGATATGGATGGTGATGGAGTCGCTGACAATCAAGGGTCACCCGAAATTGACATATGGCCCAATGACGCTACCCAATGGGAAGATGCAGATTCAGATGGACATGGAGATAATAGATATGGGACACTAGGTGATCATTTCCCAGAAGACGCTTCACAATGGTCTGACCTTGATGGGGATGGCCGTGGAGATGACCCCTCGGGAAACAACCCAGATTCATTTTCCTATAATCCCACACAATGGGTAGATTCTGATGGCGACGGATGGGGTGATAATGCAAGTGGACTGCAAGCTGACCGTTTTCCAGATGATCCTACTCAGTGGTCTGATCTAGATGGAGATGGTTGTGGAGACAATCAGGAGGGAGTCAATCCTGATGCCTTCCAATATGATTATTCTCAATGCTATGATCGGGATGGTGATGGTTGGGGAGATAAGCAATTCGGCAATCGTGCCGATTTATTCCCAGATGACAGCACCCAGTGGCGTGATGATGATGGAGATGGCCTAGGAGATAATCAATCTGGAAATCTTGCTGACCCATTCTTGAATGATCAAGATAACGACGGGTACAATGAC
>JASMHR010000076.1 GCA_030750665.1 Candidatus Poseidoniaceae archaeon | reverse complement strand
TGGGTGAAAACATAGTCACTTGGGAAGTCGTGGTTAATAACACCGGTCGGATGAATGCAACCACCAATCTAGCGGTTCTGGTTGGGTAAGGCTCGGGCTGCGACCCTCTGGAACTTGAAGCAGAGTTATCGGAAACGACCGTGCAGATCGACAATGAATCGTCCGAATGGGTAGACCTCGATGTGTCTGTACCAAGTGGTCAACAAGCCAAGAAACAATGCTGGAACATCCATGCGGAGGTTCAAGATGATCCGCAACAGAATGCTTCTGATGACCTTGAAGTGAATCTGAATATCCCTGAATTGCATGAATGCACCTCTGAACTTGCAGACAATCTACTGAATATCGACCCAGGAGAAACGAAATCCTCAACGGTGACCTTTACCAATACTGGAAACACACAATGGAGTGTTCAGTCCTCCATTTCAGGAAATAAAGCCACTTGGGTCTCTTTTGATGGTGCCTCGTCAGGAACTCTCCCATACGATACTGCAGATGATAGCAAATCTTTCGACTTTGATGTGACTCCAGATGACTCTCTCAATGTTGGTGATGAGGTTGATATCATCATCGCAGGCAAGGATGGAAATGGCCCAATCAAGTGTCAATCGGAGCTCACCATTCGATTAGGGCAGAGCCATGGTGCGAGCATCAGTCTGAGCACCAGCGTACTATCCAATGTAGAACCTGGTGCGAATGACAATACCAGTGTGACGGTGACCAACCAAGGAAATGGAGAGGAGGATATGCAAGTCAATATCGTAGTTCCCGATGGTTGGGTAGCGCGTCTTGGAGATGATGTTGTAATTGCCGGAGCCACAGGTTCAATCTCAGTATCGGTTGGCAGCAAACATGGCTCTAACAAACAACAGAGCATATCCTTGGAAGTCCTGGTTCCTGATGATGCACTGGCTGATGAGGTGGTGTCGATTCCAGTCTCGGTCTCTGCCAACAGTGGAGGCTTGGTCTATGACAGCACTGAACTAAGCGTGACCGTGGCTGCTACCCATGGAATGGTAGTAACCACCAATGCTCAGGATCAGACCGGGAAGAGCAACGAAGAGGTCTATTTCGAATTTGATGTTGAGAATACGGGTAACACAGCCGACGATTTCAGATTCTCGGTCATCAGTCAAACCGCAGTTCCAGGGTGGGATTTTCATTTCATTTGGGAAGATGGTGAAAGTACCCCCGTGACCGAGGTCTCGATTCCAGCACGGACAACAAAGACAGTGATTCTGGTTGTCAAGATTGAGGACAGCGACGAGGAGTTGTCCAATACGCGCCTCACTGTCAGAGTGACCAACAAGGGTGATTCCAACACTGGAGACGAGGATGGTGATGGGATACCTGATAATCAGGCGGAGATGGAGTTCCGTGCCATTCTATCCAATCAGATATTCTTGATGGGTATTCAATTGGATTTCACTTGGTCAGATCAGATAGGCAGCCAGATATCATTGGCACCAGGTGGTTCTGAAACAATCCCATTCTGGGTAGAGAATCTTGGGAACTATACGGATAGTGCCGAAATTAATGCTGAACTTATTGGAACCAATCTAGGATCCATCAAACTTACTGATGAGAATGGGGCTTTGCTCTTGGATTCTATCGAGGTGCAGAAGGGAATAGGCATTCGGAACATCAGCACTGGGCAATATTTCATTGATGGTGAAGGGCTATATGTGGTCTTTGAATTGAGTCCTCTATGCGATGTAGATTGTGCTACGGACAAGGCATGGCAATACATCTTTGATAATGGTCTACAGGATTCCTATGAGGCTGAATCATACAGGGTGCTCGTATATGCAGAGTTGAGCATATCATCGAATGCCGAGAACGGTGTGAATGGAATTGTGCGTATCAGCGCGAACAGCATCAACAATATGATCGATAGAGTTGAACTGGATGTTTCTGCAAAGGTATCCACCATCAAGAAGATAGGAATGTATCATGAAGGAAAGACCGATGTCTCCATCGATTATTCCAAGTCAAAGACATTTGATGTGACGATAACCAATGAAGGCAACACAGAATTCGATATTCTTGTATTCACCAGCGAAGGTCTTCGCGGCTGGGTCATCAGCTTGTCTGAAGAAGATGGCATCATGCGAGATGGAGTATTCGTTGCGGGCCTAGAGGTATGCGAGAAGAATACCGACGGAGAATTGGTCTGTACGCTGGATATTGGAGAAAGTGTTGTGATTGAAGTCGATGTCAAACCACCCCATGCTTCTGAAGTTTCAGATGAATTCGAATTCACCTTCTCCGCAGAACCGACAGATTCCAGCCTGATTGGAAGGAAGAACATCGAGTTCACAGTCTCTGGCGAACCCGTCGAAGAAGGGATTTTCTCTGGGCTGCCGGGCTTCACAACATCATTGAGTATCGTGGCAATGCTTGGTGCTGCGCTACTTCTTTGGTTCCGTCGAAGGGACTGAATTGTTGAGGCCCCCCGTAGGGGGGCCGATGGTTATGCTTATGGCCGGTCTTTGGGTGGACATACTCGGAGAGCGTCACGAGTTCTCTGGGTGATGAAATGGCCGCCGCAGCGACAGTTCCGGATGCATATCTCGCTGTTGCGTTGATGACTATCGTTGGAATTGGTTTTCCATTGGGCGCTTTCATCCTCAGTCGGTTCTTCAGACCGATGCCTGATGCATCCAATCCAAACATCACCCGCTCATATTTTCTTGAGGGCTACGAAGTCGACCACAGCCTCTATCCGCGCAGATTGTCGACTTACGAATGTGGAAGCGAACCTGTTGGGGATGCGATGATCCAATTCCACTTCCAGTACTATTGGTATGCCATCATTTTCCTTGTTTTTGATGTTGCATTCATGTTCATGGCGCTGGGAGGCATGTTGATCTTTGAATCCGAAGGGGCAGGTAGTGCTGGCACTGCTGTGGCCGAAGAGGGCCTACTCGCCCTCCTAGGTTTCCTTGCTTTGATGGTACTAGGAGTATGGCACGTATTCCGTAAGCGAGGAAGGATATACATCTGAGGTGGTCATGATGGAAGGCGGAGAGAATTACACTGTTTTCAACAGCCGAACCTTGGTTGATATGGTCGGTGATGTCACTGATGAAGCGTTGAAGGCAACCAAACTAAAGCAACTCATTGGCACACTTGGAGGCCGTTTCTTCAATTGGGCTCAACGTAAGTCTCTGTTTCCACTTCACCTAGGAATCAAGTGTTGCGCTCTAGAGATGGCGGCGGCTGGTGGGCCAAGATTCGATGCTGAGAGATTTGGCGTCATATTCCGCTCTAGTCCACGTCAGTGCGACGTGATGTTGGTCAATGGCCCGATATCAAAGAAATTTGCAGACCCGATAGTACGTTTGTGGGAGCAGATGCCCGAGCCTAAGTGGTGCATTGCCATGGGTGAGTGCGCGATTTCAGGCGGCCCATATTTCCAATCTTACAACATCCTTGAGGGCGTTGATACCGTGATACCTGTCGACGTATACATTCCAGGTTGTCCGCCACGCCCCGAAGCCTTGATCGATGGATTCGGTAAATTGCGAGAGAAGATCATCCGCATAGGAGCGGTGCCAAGCCAAGAGAGGCCAAATGACGCTCCAATCATCATCGGGGAGGACTGAGAATGGGAATGGCAATCACCTCGGCGCAGAACAAGGCTGCAGTCGATGCTGCAGTTGCTGCAGTTATGGATAGATTTGGCGGTACTGGTATTGAAGCCACCAGCGTCGAGCATTCAACCGGTAAGCACGCATCATTCCTCAGAATAATTTCCCCCCCTCGTCAGTGGCTGGGTCTCGCCAAGTTCCTTCGATTCGACCTAGGGGTCAATCATTGCTCAATGGTGACTGGTACACATTTCCCAGACGGAGCAGAAGAGAGAGGTTGGGAAGTCGCATATCATTTCATGCGCATGCCAGTCAAGAATCAGGCATCTGGTGCTTGTGTTGAGCATGATGCAGCAACTCTTACAGGTTTGGAGATACCTTTGGAGGTTGAAATCTTCATTCCATTGGCCAAAGGAGATTCACCAGTGGTTGATAGTATTCAGTCAATCTGGGTTGGTGCTGACTGGAATGAGAAGGAGACATGGGACCTTGTTGGAATTGAATTCAAAGGCCACAAGGATATGATGCGCGTATTGAATCCTCATGATAGCCCTCTGGGTTTCCACCCCCTCCAAAAGCAGCATAAATTGCGCTATCACGATTACAATGAGATGTATGATGATGCACAAGGTTTCGAACGGAAACCAACAGATTCGGGGTTGGTGAAGTAATGGCACAGATGTGGATAACCATGGGGCCTCAGCACCCGATGACTCACGGATTGTGGACGCTTCGTGTCAAAGTAGATGGCGAGACAGTGGTAGATACTGAACCTGAACTTGGTTACATCCACCGCGGCGTAGAGAAGATATGCGAAAGCCGAGATTTCACTCAAATCGTTCCTTATTGCGACAGATTGTGTTATGCCAGCGCAATGACATGGGCACATTCCTACTGTTATGCAGTGGAGGACCTGCTTGAGGTAGATGTTCCAGAGCGTGCAGAATATGTTCGTCTCATCGCTGTAGAGATGCAGCGAATAGCCAGCCATCTAATGTGGCTTGGCGCATATACTCCGGATGTCGGCAATCTCACAGTATTCGTATGGTGTTTGAGGGACCGCGAGATGTTCCTCGATTTGATGCAGGAACTCGGAGGCAGTAGGATGCACTACAATTTCCCACGCCCCGGTGGAATCAAGCGCGATATTCCACCTGGCTTCGCTAACCGTGCTCGTGCTAAGATCGCTCTATTCCTTGAGAGGATGAAGGAGTATGAGATGCTGCTTGATGAGTCAACCATTTTCTTGGTGCGCACCCAGGGAGTTGGCTATGCCAAGGCAGAGGAGATGGTGAATGCGGGGGTGACTGGACCAAATGTTCGTGCTGCTGGAGTCAACTATGACGTTCGCTGGGCACATCCATATTCAGTCTATGATGAAGTTGATTGGACCTCCTCAGTAGAAAAACCAAGTTCGGTCAAGGGAGCAGATTGCTATGACCGCTATCGAGTGCGAATGACTGAGATGGAGGAATCATGTAGAATGATTATTGATGCTCTGGACAAGATTCCAGGAGGTTCGGATACCACCTATCAGAGTGGCGACGAGAAGATAATCGCCAAAGTACCTTCACGCGCACCAGAAGGTGCGACTGGACATCATCATTTCGAGGATAGTCGTGGCGAATCCATGTTCTATCTCCAAGGTGGAGGCGAAGGACGCGGCAAATATCCTTACCGAGTCAGCATCCGTTCACCTATGTTCATCACCATTCCTTTCGTTGCAGAGACGATGATTGGCTACAAGATCGCTGATATTCCAGCCATAATGGGCAGTTTCGATCCATGTATCGGGGAGACTGATAGGTGATCATCATGGGTGACTGGTTACGGATCAATGATTGGGTCCACGAGGGCTCTTTGTTCCTCAGTGAGAAGATGATGAATCTGACGCCATGGCCTGGCGAATCTGAGTACATCGGTTTCTTTATCGAGAAGTCAATTCTCTGCGGCCTCATCTTTGGCGGTATCATGAATACGATACTGGTAATTCTGTGGATGGAGAGGAAGATACTTGGGCGCCTGATGGACAGGCGTGGTGCTATCACTTCTTTGCGTTCATTGTGGGTCGGTGAGAGTGGAGTCACTGCTGGACCGTGGTGGCAGAAAGTACCCTATGGCTTAGGTAGGCCAATTGGAGCATTGGTTGGTTTCCTCAACAAGGTTGCAGGTAACCGCGACGAGAAGCATCCCACTGTTGACAGAGTGAACAATCGCTCATGGCATGGAGTGTGGTTCCTGTTCCCAGGTTTCTTCCAGAACCTTGCTGATGGAATGAAGTTCATGACCAAGGAACACATGGTGCCACGCAAGGCTGACAAGTGGATCTATGAGATTGCACCCTTCCTCATCATTTCCTCAACCGTGGTGATTCTAGGATTCATTCCATTATCTGAGAATTTCTATGCAATCAATCCTAAGATGAGCGTTCTGTTTATGATGGCAGTTTTTGGAGTCGCTCCTCTTGGTGTATTCTTCGCTGGGTGGTCATCCAACAACAAGTATACCTTGTTGGGAGGAATCCGTTCTGCAGCACAACTGACTGCATACGAGATTCCAATGCTGATTGCAGTCCTTGGAGTCTGTATCATTTCAGGTTCTTTCAATCTGGTTGAGGTTATTGAATTCCAACATCAATCGGGTTCATGGAATCTGTTCTTGCTTCCATTGGGTGCGATGATATTCCTTATCGCAATGGTTGCTGAGGTTGAGCGTATACCATTCGATATGCCAGAGGCAGAAGCTGAACTGGTTGAAGGATGGTGGACAGAATACGGTGGAATGCGCTGGGGATTGATGTTCGCTGCAGAGTATATGCGCACGTATGCAGCCTGTTTCCTGTTCGCTCACTTCTTCCTCGGCGGTTGGCATGCTCCTTTCGCAGGAGTCATAGGCAGTATCCCGTGGTTTGGAACTGCATATCTGCTGATTCCAGGAATCATCTGGACTATGCTCAAGGCATGGGCGATATTCGTCATCTTTGCTTGGCTCAGGGCTGCTCTTCCACGTATCAGAACTGACCAGATACTTGAGTTCGGATGGCGACATCTGCTTCCATTGTCAATCCTTCAGTTAGTCGTCGCGGTTCTTCTCCGCCTCTATGTCTTTGATTCAGCAAATATGCGAGACACTGCACGAGGTGGATTTGCTTGGGATGGTGGATTTGGCTTGTTCCTTATCGTTCCAATCATCGTCACCTTCGTGTTCTCAGTATTATTCGTGATTTATTCCATTGATGAAGAACCGGGAGATGTTGGACGACCATTCCATGCCCAGACGTTGGAGCCTGCGGGAACGCACAAAGCGGGGGAGTGAATATGCCAATGCACAAACATGCCAAGCCAAATTTCAGGAATCTTTTCATCAAACCATTCTGGATGACGTTGAAGACGGCATTGCGCACTTTCCCAATCATCGGCAAGAGATTCTCGGACGGTTATCACAACAAGAGCGAGAAGATGCTTGATGCTGGCAGCCTTGCGCGCGTACGCGGAAGTAAAATGAACAATGTTGGCAAGCAGGAATATTCAGCAGATCGTGAATCTTCAGATTTAGTGCCAACAATATGGCGTCCAGTCACAATCATGTATCCATATGAGAGACTTGAGGACATGGAGCCATGGCTCTTCGTTCCAGGTAATTACAATGGAAGAATC
Organism: Candidatus Poseidoniaceae archaeon; assembly: GCA_030750665.1. Classification (GTDB taxonomy): domain Archaea; phylum Thermoplasmatota; class Poseidoniia; order Poseidoniales; family Poseidoniaceae; genus UBA226. Next base: position 803 of record JASMHR010000076.1, on the reverse strand, counting down.
GGTGTAATCTGGGAAACTTGCACCGCTTGCAAATTATGTGTCAAAGCCTGTCCGAATGATTGCCTGCACATGACTACTGAATTGAGGGTCGATGTTCTCGATGGAGCAGAAGGTGAGCACGGCGGATATGGAGGAGAACTCAAAGTTGGAGGATGGGCTGCGGTTGAGGTTGAAGGTGTCAAAGAGCGACATCTGACTCGGAACACAGTTACTGCTCATGACACCCCTGAGAGCGAGTATCGATTTGCTGAAGTCATCGATTTGAGTGGTCCTAGCGCAAGGGTTCGTTGGAATGACAATGGCTACGAAGAGATGGTCGACAACGGCGATTTGTTGGTGGCGGATGACCAGATAGTCAGTGGCCGTATCGACATTGGGCGCTGTATGTTCTGCGGCCTTTGCATGGAGGCCTGCAGTTTCACTTCATTCTTCATGAGCAATGAGTATGATGGAATGTCCGGTTTCTCACGTCAAGACTTGTGGTTCGATGCAGGCCGCACCAGAGTATTGGTGAATGAACATCAGGAAGCAGTGGATGCTGTATTGGCTGAACGTGCCAAGAAAGAGAAAGAAAAGCGAGAGAAAGCCAAAGTAAGGGCTGCAGCGAAGGAAGCGGAGGCTTGAGAATGACCGATGCATCTTCCATAGCCGAAACAGGCGTCTTCTTCCTGTTGGCTGCGATTGCGATAGCAGGCGCATTTGGTTTGGTATATGCTCAACGTGTTGCTCATTCGATGATGTACCTGATATTCTCATTCATGGCAGTGGCTGGAATATTCATTCTGATGTCGGCTGAATTCCTC
>JASMHR010000075.1 GCA_030750665.1 Candidatus Poseidoniaceae archaeon | reverse complement strand
ACAAGCGGCGATGGCTTTGGCCAATACTGTTAGAACCACCCTTGGACCAAAGGGTCTGGATAAGTTACTCCTCGATGAGGAAGGCCGGATACAGGTCACCAATGATGGAGTGACAGTGTTGGAGGCTGCACGAGTTGAACACCCTACTGCTCGAATGATGATATCGAGTAGCAGTATTCAGGACAAGGTGGCCAGAGATGGAACCACGAGCACTCTTTTGATCGCTGCTGAGTTGTTGCAGAACGCATGGGACCTCGTTGCTCAAGGCGTTCATCCCACAGTTATCGCAAGTGGGTTCAGGATGGCTGAATCCAAATCACAGATTTTCTTGGAAGAGATTTCCAGAGATCTTGGAAGTGAGGAGGAGATGTTACAAGCAACCCGTACCGCTTTGGCAGGAAAGGGCGAGTCGAGCATGCAGGAGAAGATATCCTTGCTTGCAGTCAAGGCAGCAGCAGCAGTTGTAACTGAAGAGGCTGGAAAGATTCGGGCAGACCCAACTTTGGTCAAGGTGCTCGCTAATAAAGGAGGACGGGCCAGTGGCAGTTCCTTGGTGAATGGTGTGGTCATAGCCAAGAAACCTGCTCATCCCGAGATGTCTGAAAATCTAGACTCCGGCAGAATCTTGCTGATAGATGGAGGCATCGAGAGAAGGCAAACCGTGTTGGATGCAAAATTCAAGGTGACTCAGCCAGGGATGCTTGAAGCATTCCGTGCCAAGGAGAGTGAGTTGCTCAGAGAACAAGTGGATGCAGTTGTGGAACTAGGTGCTGACCTCATCGCCTGCAAAGATGGAATCGACGACGAAGCACGTTCATTGTTGGAGGCAGCTGGAATCACCGCATATCGAAGAGTCAATCGAAAAGATATGGAACTCTTGAGTAGAGCGACAGGGTCCATTTCAGTCCATTCACCAAATGTTGCCAGTCAATCAGACCTTGGAGAATATCTCAGCAGTAGACAGGAATCCTGGACCGACGTCAGTCACTGGATTCTTGAGGGCTCACAGGATTCGGGACAGACTTTGATTACCAGAGGTAGCAGCGAGGAGATGTTGGAAGAGGTTGAACGATGCTTCTGCGATGCAATCGGTGTTGCTTGCCAATTATATGAGGAACCTAGACTATTGCCTGGAGGGGGGGCAACTCAAGTTGCTCTCGCACGTCGACTGCGCCGATATGCAGAAACCATTCCTGGAAGAGAGCAGTTGGCAGTGGAAGCATTTGCTGATGCACTGGAGGTAATCCCAAGGGTGTTGGCAGAGAATGCAGGGCTGGACTCATTGGCCAGATTGCTGGAATTGACCGCTGCTCAGACATCATCTCAATCCGATTGGTTGGGCTTGGATCTGGGTGAGAACATGATCAAGGATATGGATGAAGCAGGGATTCGAGAACCATTACGTATCACCCGCCAAGCACTCAAGGGAGCAACAGATTCTGCGGTCAGCGTTCTGCGTATCGATGATATTCTCTGGGCAAAACAGGACCCTCAGATTCCAGACGAAGTCTTGGAACAATTAGAAGGAATGGGCGGCGCTTGATTCAAGTATAGCACCTTACTTGAGATAAACATGACTTGTCCATTGTGTGGGGCTCAGAATAATCCTGGCGTAGCCGCTTGCTACAATTGTGGTGGGGCATTAACTCAGACCTTTGCTCAACCTCAGCAGCAGTGGGCTCAACAACCTGCACAACCTCAGCAGCAGTGGGCTCAACAACCCGCTCAACCTCAGCAGCAGTGGGCTCAACAACCTGCACAACCCCAGCAGCAGTGGGCTCAACAACCTGCACAACCCCAGCAGCAGTGGGCTCAACAACCTGCTTCGGGCATGACACCTGATGCGGGTATGGGATTCTCAGGCTCCGATTTTGGAGGTGGTGCAGCACAGCCTTCATCTTGGGATACTGGAATGTCATACGATTATTCTGGACATGGTGGTGGGGGTAAGGGCCTCAAAATTGTCGCTATATCTGTTGTTGGAGTCTTGCTTTTAGGGGGGGGGACTCTAGCTACTCTTTGGGCTACAGGAGTTATTTGGTCAGGTTCTGAAGTAGAAGGAAGATGGACTGATTCTGAAGGAGGCCTTGTTGAATTTCAGGAAGATGGTGATATGATTGTTGAATGGATGAGTTTTATGGGAGTTCAAATGAAATGGGAGCAGGATGGTGATGAGATGACTTGGACCATGAAACCAGATTCACGGGGAACGCCGATGTTTGAATGCGATGATGGTGATACAATTCCTCTTGATTTCGTTAATGATTATGATTATGATTGTGATGAAGGTGAAGATGAAGATGTCAGCCAATCAGTTATAGATTCTCGAACTGTTTACGAAGACTCAGAGATGGGTTATAATGCAGTATTTGATTTAAGATTTGAAGTAGTTGAAGACGTCATGTTCATCAAGATAAATTCTATCAAATTTGATGGAGAGACCTCGCAAGAGAACGAGGATGGAGAATGTATAGCCTTCGTGCGCCGAGAAGTTGCTGATACTCATGGCGAATGGAATGATGCTATTTCAAATGTTGAAATTCCCAATTGGTGTGATTCGGTGGAGGATTTCGTTGATGAAAATGGAAATCAAGGGCCAGAATTCTATTCATTCCAATTCATTCCGATTGACGATGGTAATGGTGAAACTTACAGCAAGTTGTTGTATATCACTCTCAGCAGTGCTCCAACCTCAGAGGAACTGAATATCTATGACAGTCAGATCATCATATCTGTAGATGGAGATGTGCCATACTCTTGTCAAGAAGATGAACTTGCAGAATACTGTTATTGGGAGCGGCAATACTCTACTGATGATGGAGATTCAATCTGGGATGAAGATGAAACCTTTGAGATTTACAGGGGTGAAGACATGGATGGAGACTGTAGCGGTGGATGTGCCATCCAAATATCCATCGTCAATATAGAGGGAATGACAATTGCCACAGGTCAAGTGACTCTGAATTGAATTCTCAATCCTTGGTTATCATGTGATGCAATGCTCGCACATGGATTCCAGTCGCTCCGTGAGAGACCATCTTGTTGGTCTTGGCACCCCAAGCGGTTCCAGCAATATCCAAGTGAGCCCAAGGAATCTGTTTCTCATCATCTCCTTCGCCTCGGGTCTGAACGAATTGCTTGAGGTAGGCTGCTGCGGTGTTTGAGCCACCCCAACGAGTACTACCGATATTGCGTAGGTCAGCAATCTTACTATCTTTCATTTCCTTTTCAAAGGCTGGAAGTAGAGGCATTGGCCAGATGAGTTCACCACAGGCATCGCCTGAATTTTGGATCCTCTTCGCCAAGTCATCATCATTGCACCACATTCCTGTTGCTTCATGTCCGAGTGCAACTACAACTGCGCCGGTCAGAGTTGCTAGATCAATTATCCAGGCTGGGTCATATTCTGCAGCCTTCCACAGCCCATCAGACAGTACAAGGCGTCCTTCAGCATCGGTGTTGAGAACTTCCACAGTCTTTCCAGACATGGTCGTGATGACATCTCCAGGGCGCTGGGCATTACTGGCAGGCATGTTCTCTGCCATGCAGGAAATGCCGACCACGTGACCTTGATGACCGCTTGCCCACAATGCTTGCATCAATCCAAAGACGGTTGCAGAACCGTGCATATCGTACTTCATCTCGTCCATGCTTGGACTTGGTTTGATTGAGATTCCACCTGTATCGAAAGTGATTCCCTTACCGACGATGACTGGAGGCTGGCCTTTCGCACTGGGATTGAGGTCGAAGGTGACCATGCATGGTTTGCGGTCACTACCCATTCCGACTGCACAAAGCCCTCCCATCCCAAGTTTCTGTGCTTCAGCATATTCAATGACGCTCACTTCGACATTGTCCTTACCCTTGCCCCAAGCAATGGCCTGTTCAGCATATGCCATTGGATAGAGGTCGTTTGGAGGAGCATTGCCAAGGTCCCTTGCCAGATGGACCCCCGTAGCGATATGTGCGGCATTATCAGACGCAGCACTCAATGCTGCAACGTCGTTCGCCGTCTGTGCATGTAGAACAATATCTTCATCGTCATCTTCCTCATCATCCTTCGACTTATATTCATTATACTTGTAGTCCCTTAGAAGGGCTCCCTCAATGAAGGCCGCAGCCTGTTCATCCGATAGGGAGGTCAGGCGAGCTGTGAATTCAGTTCCATGTTGTTTGCCTCGCTTGGAGACCAGAGATGCGCCTGCTTCTCTAGCAGAATCGGTGCTGAAGTCCTTGGACTTGCCGAGTCCCATGAGAATAGCCTTTCCAGCCAGATTGTGGATGGTCAGAGTTGTGCCAGCCTTGGCCTTGAAGTCCCCATTGCTGATCACGTGATTCATCATCTCAATGAGTGATTGTTCTACTCCATCAGAATCAATATCTGTTATTGAACAGGCATCCTCGAACATCGGCATCAGCAGTGTGCCCACAACGTTTCCACTTTCTTCTACTTCGACCTTCATCATCTCGACCTGAACACCCGAGAATGGATTCCCTTGTCAAGACTACGCTTTGATTATCAGCGACGAGACCTGAGTGCTGGACCGCCGGCATTGGTGATAATTTGGAAATGCGAAGGTGAGCGTTCGCGCTGCTTCAATAAATTTCAGAGCGAGCGACGAGAGACCCACCATGCGGCAGCGAGTAGTGCCAACATGAATCCAGTTGGGTCGAATATTCCCCATCCTCCAAGCCAGATATCATCCTCTGGTGAGGCGACAATAATCTCCTCATCATGCACGGGTTCCACCACGGCCATAGAAGAGTCGATGACGCGTTTCTGGTAGACCAGAAAGAAGGTACCATCAGCGGAAACTTTCTCGGGGATATCGAACGATATCTTGGTTGAATTGGTTGCATTGACGCCAAAGAAATCCCCTATCATGATGGCTTCTGTTGCGGAGAGGGTGAATGTTCGGTTTTCATCTATCAATTCGTTGGTGACGCTCAGGTTGGTAGCATCGATTCCTTCTGGTAGCCACCATAGGGTGGCGTTGGAAGTACTGGTTCTGGCATTGTTGACAACTGTTGCAGAAATACTGTCTTCATCAATAATCAGGTCATGAATATGCAATCTGGCTCTCCAATGCCAGACATTGGAAATAAGAAATTGCATCACCTCTAATTCTTCACCCAAGCGGCTAGACAATGGTTCCACAGTACCGGGGGCCCATTGCTCATCATCCGTTTCAAAAGTAAATGTAGGATATCCCATGATTCCATAACCGTAATCTCTACTGGTTCCTGAATTTGGATACAATCCTTGATTTGCATTTTCAACAGGAATCTCTGAGATTGTTTCATGTATCTCTTCTCGGATAGAGTGGAACAATTCCCAATCACTTGGTTGTTCAGGAATGAGGCCCCAAGGATACAACATGATCCAAACACCTGTGTGCATTGTGACGTATAGATCAGCATTTGGAACTACAGTATTCATGTAAATTGAATTCGCTAATGTCTCGGCTTCGCTGAATGGGCCAGAACCTGGTTGTGTTTCGTCGTGCTCGTTCCAATGATGGTCATAGTTCCTATTCAGATCAACTTGATTGATATTCCATCTGGTATCAATATCATTCCCATCCGCATTCAGCATTATCAGAATGTGTAATTCTGTGTTTGCAAAAACTCTCTGAACTTCTTCATCTCCAGATGCCCAACCTTCGATGTAGTACTCAGCAGTGAGGAAAGCCAATTCTGTCCCCAAGTGCTCATTTCCATGGTGCCCGCCATCGATGTAAACGATATCTTTCTGTGTTCCATCTAGTTTTGTATCTACGCTCCAATCTGATAATCTCACTACCCAAAGTTCTCGACCAAGTTCAGTTTGACCAGCACTCGTCAAGTCTACGATATCTGGATGATCATCTGCCCAAGCGTTGACATCAATGGTCAGTGTTGCGTGGGAATGATACCAATGCTCCTGAACAATATCAGGTTGTCCGCCTTGAGCCTGAGCGATTGGAGTGAATACAGAAAGCAACAGGATTCCGAGGATGACCTTGGCTCTCATGGCCACTTCTGAGCACCTTCTATTCATCAAACAACCGCAGAAGCGATTTTTCACTCTGAATGAGTATTGGTGTTTATCCAATCCTCGTATTCCGCATTTGCCCGTCCACCCAATCGTAGTACGCATGGCACTTCATATGGGTGTAGTTCGATGATTCGTTGTTCCAGTGCATCACCCAGTTCGGGTCTGGTCTTGAGCAGAGAAACGAATTCATCGCCATGCTCATGCTCGCCTTGCCAGATGAACGAGGATTTCATTGGAAAGATGTTGGCGCATGCAGCCAGTCCTTCTTCGATGAGTGTATCAGAGATGTTCTGTGCGGTCGCTTCGTCGGGATGAGTCAGGTAGACGATGAGCAGGGCCATGTTGTGAAGTAGGCACTCTCGGTATCAATGATTGTCCTGCTACTAGGGAGCCGTTGAAATAGGCGTTTCACCGGCTTGGCGTGATGACCGCGCCCGAAGCCCATGGCCGCCATGTCTATCTGGACTACTCCAGTTTCCATCCACAGATTGATTCTCCAGGTGATTGGCTTCTCTCAGTCATGCTTGAAGCCTCGAGAACAGCGGGAGTTCGAATCGTTCATTCTCATGTCGAGAATTTCGATGGAGAGGTGAGTCCGCTCGGCTTTGCTGCAGTTGTTTTGATAGATGAGAGCCATGTCAGTGCTCATTGTTATTCAGAAGAAGGATGGTTGGCCATCGATGCTTTCACCTGTGGGTCACACGAACCTAATCTGATAATCGATCATATCGATGCAGCCATCCATGAACAGAGCCCAGATGTGGTCTTGATGAAGCGGCAGGAAGTGGAACGGTTCTTGCATGAGTAGTGATGATATGAGGCGTTTTTTTGAGGAGAATTTCCACAATTTCAATGCTGGAGAGTTGAAGAGTTGTGCTGAATCACTGGCCTCTTTCTTGAGTTCAGGTGGTCGCTTGATGGTGACTCTGGCTGGTGCTATGTCTACTGCAGGTATTGGTACCACCCTTGCTCCAGCGATACGGGCTGGTCTGGTTCATGCCATCTCATGCACAGGAGCCAATCTTGAGGAGGACCTGTTCAGAGTTCTAGGAGATGGGAATAAGCAGAGAATAGATTGGCGTGGCCTCAGTGCTGAAGACGAGATGGAACTGGAGAACAGGGTCACCGACACCAGTATTCCTGAGCAGGTGATTCGAACAGTGGAAGGCCAATTGGTCGAAGTCTGGCAGGGTTCAAAGAGTTCGAGACCTCCACACGAGTATTTCTACCAGATACTTCCTGAGGATGAGGGCAGTTGGTTATGTGCAGCTAGAGAGATGGACATCCCCATCTTCACCCCTGGTTGGGCTGATAGTACGATGGGGAATATCTTCTCCGCTCGACTCATCGATGGAACATTGCAGGATTCATCAGTGATCACCAATGACTTGGATAGGATGACTCAACTTGCTGATTGGTATCGCTCACAGAATACTCCGCTCGGTTTCTTGCAGGTCGGGGGAGGAATTGCCGGAGATTTCGCCATTTGTGTGGTTCCGATGTTACGCCAGGATCTAATGGAGGATGTTCCAACATGGTCATGGTTTGCTCAAATAAGTGAGTCGCGCCCCTCGTACGGCGGATATTCTGGCGCTCCACCGAATGAGAAGATCAGTTGGCAGAAACTCGGACCCGAAACACCGCGCTTCGTAATAGAATCAGATGCCAGTATTGTGTTACCATTGTTGTTGCAGTACTTGCTTGGCCCCTCTCAATAACAAAGATGTACAAATTATCGTTTTGAATATTTATTCTCTTTAACATTATTTATACTTTGAGAAACGTTGTACTGCGCCCTATCTCCTTCGGAGCAATTTTCTTCTTATCTCAATGAGGATAGCCATTCGTCGAAGTAGCCCTTGCCCATTGGCGAACATCACAATTCCAACTACAGTGATGATGGCGCCGATTCCAAGCACGGCTTTGGTAGTAATATGCATCAGACCTATTTGGGAGGTGTGAAATATCACATTATCTTTCAAGTGATTTATTCGTACAGAAGAGAAGGCTTGAGAGGAAAAGCAGATCCAGCCTTGCCACCTGCATCTTCACCGCTTCCAGCCTGCCAACATTCAACATATTGCCGTACATTGCAGTCGTCTAACTCCACCATGTGAATGCCTTGATAACTCCTTGAATCACTGAGATG
>JASMHR010000074.1:238-8765 GCA_030750665.1 Candidatus Poseidoniaceae archaeon | reverse complement strand
TCAATTCACCCACCATGGACACCATCTTCCTATGGTCACCATCAGTCTCGAGAATGACATAGCGCACTCCATCTATCTCGGTTGAAGCATCGCCCCCGCCGTCCTGTGTTCGTAATCTAGTGTTCTCCGCTTCCAGTTGTTCAATGCGTTTCCTTTGCATCTTCCATTCATCGAAGAAGCGAGAAGCAGTTTTTGGCAAATCCTCATCATCGATTCCAAAAATAGCACTTGAATCGCTCAACAATCGTGCCTGTTGACGAGAGAACTCCAATGCTGCGATTCCAGCAACGATATGCAGACGTTCAACACCATCCTGAACTGCAGTTGAACGCGTCAGTCTGATCGAACCTATACGCGATGGGTCATCATGGTGGGTTCCGCCACAAGCTTGAATATCATGCTCTCCAATCTTCAAAATCCTGATGTTTGAGCCCTTAGGAGCACCTCCTTGATAGAGGTCGAACCCATATTTCAAATCGGCCTCTCTGCGCCCAAGTTCTTCTTTTTCGGCAATAGTTACTTGTCGTAGAACTTGATTTGACATGACTTCAATAGCATCTAGGTCTGAACGGCTCAATCTACTGTGGTGAGTGATATCAAGACGCGCACCTTCCACATTCTTGTTGGCTCCAGCTTGATAGACATGTGGACCCAGTATCCTTCTCGCCGAACCACCTACAATGTGCACCGCTGTATGATGGTCCATCAGTTGCCTTCTGCGCACGGCATCTATCTGAATAGAGACTGTAGAACCAACATCCAGTGGAGATGGAGTGAAGTGAATGATGACTCCATCCTCAATCTGAACATCAACTACTTCGATGCCGCCAATACTCCCCAAGTCACAGGCTTGCCCTCCCCCTTCAGGATAGAAGCAAGTCTGGTCAAGTACCACTAGATGCCCATCGCCCTTTCCTTGACAATGTAATACCGTTGCTTGAACACTGTTCAACCAAACATCCTCATGGTATAATTGCTGAGTTGGAGGGAGGTTGAGACTTGGAGCTAGAATCCTCTCCTGTATTGCATCTTGAGCAGCGGCCTTTGCCATGGCGGCATGGCGATCTGCCATCTCTGCTGCGAAACCGGTGCGCAGGCCTAGTTCAGACCATCCATTGGCATTGGCAACAGAAATGACTAACGCCGGAGCCATGCCATGTGTATCATTGAGAGTAAAAAGAACCTCATCCCTCAGTTCAACAGCATCGGAGGGTACATCTTTGAGCATTCCCTTAACAATCTGTTCTCCCTTCCGCAGCATCTCAGAATATCTCGCCTCCTCAAGTGCAAGAATATGCATCAATCCGTCTCGATGCTGTTTCATTCTGCCTTCATCGTGATTGAATTCAAGATGATGGGACACGAGTTCAGCGAGTGAAATCTCGAGACAAAGTTCATCCCTCATACGAAGTACTCGTCGAGCCATCATCCTAGCCAGATAGCCAGCCTTGGAATTGGAAGGTACCAAACCGTCGCCCAACATGTTGCAGAGTGCGTGAAGGTGATCTGGAATAGCATAAATCCGAGCCAGCGGTTCAAGAACGGAGAGAAGTGTCTTCTCATCGACCGACAGCCCTCTTTCAGCAAGACGCGAAAGCAGTATCTGCCGCAATTCATTCTCATCCGAACCTATCTCGATATTCATTATGCCCATTGACCTTGAGACCTCGGATAACATTGAATCCAAATCAATATCTACATTATCGAGAACCTTGGAGAAACCAGATAATTGCTTCAACCAATCAACGCTCTCTGGATAAATCGCCTCATAGATGGTCGGTGTTCCAGCAGCGGCCCAACAGAATCTTTCCAGACCATAGCCTGTATCTATCACCTGCAGAGGCATCCTGCGATAATTCAAGCCTTTGAGTTCAACATCACCATCAGGATGCTCCTCCATGTCCATGAAAACGAGAGTCGCCAATTCCAAACCTCCAACCATGACCTCCACAGCCGCACCAGCGTTACCGCCGCCAGACCAAGGGTTCTCGACATAGGTGACCTCGGCAGCATCGATGCCCAAGGCTTCAACCAGTAACTCATCACAATAAGAAACACATTCATTCATCCAGTAGTACATGACTCCACTATCAGGGCGATTGAAAACATGATGTGCCATCATCTCAAATGTCGTCAAATGTCTCCCAGAACGTCCCACTGCATCGACATCGGTCAATCTGATACAGGGTTGAGAAATGACCAATGGATTTGCAGGGGGTTCTACCATCCCACTTGTGACATGAGGCTGGAAATCAGCGATTGATGCAATCGTCAAGTGAATGTCATCCCGCCAACGAGCCAATACTGGATATGGTTCCACTCTGCTGTGTTGGCGTTGTTCAAAGAAACCAAGGAAGGTCTCTCTCATTCTTTGCTTCAATTCGGCGCCCCTCTCAGGGAATCCTTTGATCAAGGGATTTCCAATGAATGAATATTCGTCAACCTCTGTGTCTCCACAGGTCTCTCTGGTAATGTCGCGAGTCCAGAAATACAAGCCACTGACCGCACATTGCTTACGAACAAAACCATTGTCCGTGAAGAATGGAAGTTCAATTGCAGCAAGACCCATACCTACCCCTCTAAACAACCTCGGAGCGATTCATCCCTTCAATGAAGCGGCCGATACCACACATATGCGCTTATATCCAGCCGCGGGAGGAGTCCTCACATGGGCGGCACATCAGAGTGGAAACAACATGTCCATCAGGATGATGAATTCACCGTTTCCATCAAAAAACATGGAAATATGCAGGTTGGTGCCAGATTGGTCGCTGATGAACATCATTGGAACACTCAATCAGATGACCGAAGTCCAGGTCAACTGGTGAATGCTGCAAGTCTTCCCGGTGCTGTTGGAGAAGCCTGGGGAATGGCAGACTGGCATTTTGGATATGGTTTTCCAATTGGTGGAGTCGTTGCAACAGAACTGGACCACGGCGAACTGGGTGGAGCAATTTCTCCCGGCGGAGTGGGTTTCGATATCAACTGCGGAGTCAGGCTACTGACTCTCGAGATATCCGAGTCAGATATCACCGACCTCAAGGCACTGGCAAAAGATCTGGCCAAGGCGATTCCTGCAGGAGCAAGTGGCAAAGGAGGGGTACAATTGAATCATCAAGGATTGGAGGACATACTTGCAGATGGAGCCAGCGCTGCAATCAATCTAGGATGGGGGCATAGCGAGGACCTCTCCAATATTGAAAGTCAAGGATTTCTTGAGAACGATGGAGATTCTATCAGCGAGCGCGCAATGCAACGAGGTTCACGCTCACTGGGAACATTGGGTAGTGGAAATCATTTCCTTGAACTACAGGTGGTTGACAGAATTGACGATGAAGAAGCTGCAAGGGCATTTGGCCTGAGAGAGGGCCAGATATGTATGATGATTCATTCAGGTTCAAGAGGCCTTGGCCATCAGGTCTGCAGTGAGCATGTTGAAACGATTGAACGAGAATACCACAAGAATGGTGAAAATTGGAGCAGTAAGAAATGGGGGTGGAGCATTCCAGACCGCCAACTGGCCGCAGCCCCAATCCATTCCAAACAAGGTCAAGAGTACATTGAGGCGATGAATGCTGCAGGGAATTTCGCCTTCGCCAACCGTTCTGCACTGGCACAAAGAGCCCGAGATGTTCTCAACGAGCATCTTGGCAGAGATGGAGAGGCAAGGCTTCTCTACGATGTCTGTCACAATATTGCCAAAATCGAAGAGCATCGGATACACGGTTCCAATTGTCGATGTTGCGTTCATCGCAAGGGTGCGACACGTGCATTGTCAGGTGATGCATCAGAGATGAGGGGGGGATTCTCATCGATTGGCCAACCGGTTCTGATACCTGGAGACATGGGCACAGCATCCTGGGTAATGGCAGGTCCAAAGAAAGGAGGAGACAGAGCATTTGCAAGCAGTTGTCATGGTGCAGGCAGGGCATTATCCAGAAGTGCAGCTAGAAAATTGGTCGATGGTACGGAACTAGAGGCGGAACTAGCAGCCAAAGGCATTACCATCCACGCAAAAACAAGGAACATCCTGAGTGAAGAAGCACCACAAGCGTACAAAGACGTCGATGAAGTGATTCGACTTACTGCGGGAGCTGGCCTTGCAAGGCCTGTCGCAAGATTGCGGCCACTTGCAGTGATCAAGGGCTGAGACTCACATGCAGAGGCCAATTCGCGGTGCATCTGCGGGGATTGGAGCTGCTCCGCTGTGCACGCCATCTGGTTCCTCACAGATTACATTTAGCAAGGTGTGCACCAACTTGCGTAACTCGTCAACCTGCTCTTTCAATTCCTCAACTTCGGTAGAGTCTTCCACCATCGCTTCGCTCACGCTTTGCATATCCATCCCATCCAGAGGCTAGCCTCTTTGAAAAGGCCAACCTTGCAATTCGACCTTTATATGTAACGATTGTTGAAGTTGGCAGCGCGCGATTTTCTCGCTCTTTCCATTCAACCGAACTGCCTATTTCTATGATTGATACAAGGTGAAGGTCCCATCTTCAGCCATCATATATGCCTCGTTGGCATAAGTTCCATCTTCCAGATATTGGTAGTAATATCCATCACCAGATAGCACATATTGAGGCTCAAAGTTTGACTGTGATTCTTCAACCGCTGTTTCCGCTCTTCCCTCATTCATCAACCATTGCTCACCATATTGCGCCCATTGGTCCATTGTCCAACCATCAGGAAGCCCGCCATCTGGAAGTGGTGGGCCACTGCTTTGTGAATCCACTGCTGGTTCATAAGTTGAGGTCGGCATCGGCGGCAATACCTTCTGAGGCTCTGCCGCATATGGTGCATCATAGGTCATCGATTGTTCAACTGTATTGGTGACATCATCCCACTCCTCTTCCTCATAATAGATTGATTCACCATCCTGTCTTTTCAGAATGACAATGACGGCAAGAACCACTACTAGAATCAAAACGAAAATCGATGCCATCATGACTGGGTCCATGCCTTCACCATCATCGAGATTTCTGGAAAGAACCGCAGGCATATCCTGCTCAAGACTCAGGTCACAAGAGATGGTCTGGCCAACCAATGAACAGCCTAGAGGTGAGGTGGAAGTATCCCAGCCATCGAAATCTCCAGTGATGTTGATGAATAACCCTTGAGAACCGGATTCATACGTCTCGAAAATGAATGGCTCAATGGTTCGCAATTGCCCATCTGCCAGTTCGATGCTGGCGAATCCCTGTGAGACCCAACTATCGCCTTCTCCCATGGCATGGAACAATTCTACTCGAGCATTTCCAGACTTGGTACCAAGATTGCGGAGACTGACAGTGACACCAAGAAGGTCCCCCTCTTTCACCTCTCCACCCCTCGGAGTACTTCCATCTGACATGGCGATACCGATGGAGGGAATCGCCATAATGAATTGTCTCACATTGAGATGAGGAGAAACTTTGTCGCCGTGAGTACCTACTCCCGAAACGGAATTGCCTGCCTGATCTGAAGCCTCGACCCAAAGGAACAGCATGTCTCCAGGCAATAGTCCGAGAATCGACCCATTGGTGAGATCAACTTCGGCACTGTATTCCCACATATCCCCTATCTGCTCAACCAACCCCATCTCAATAGTGTATGGAATGGTATTCAGCAAACTCGATTCTGCGCCGGAATTTGGCCGTCTGAATTCCCAATTCAGAGTTATTGGATCATTTGACATCCCGCCATCATCACGAATAGATACTGTGAATATTTGCGAATATAGTGCTGTGCTGTCTATTGAAGATGGCAGTGATTCAAAGGTGACGATTGGAGAGTGACTATCAAGAATGATGTTTGCAGTATCATTTGTGACATCGAATGATTCACCAGGTAATCCGTGCAAAGCGAAGCTCAGCACCAATATTGGATTCTCGACCTGACGGTTATCGAGGACAAATGATATCTGCCAACTTCCATCAACAGCGACTTCGGTGGTCAGAGTCCTTGGTTGGAAGCCGTGTACGTAATCAACTGTCAAACTGATCCCATCAGGCAAGGCTGAGGATGAATAGCCACTACTGTCATGCAGTACAGAGCCACTTACCCTAACCTCATCGCCTAATCCAATGTAAATATCCTCAACCCCATTCGGGCTCTTTGGGGGTGTCAAGTCCTCCAACATTTCCACCACTGCACGCATGCCGGAATCAAGACGCCATCTCAATTGCCCAAGATTGGGTACAGTGATAAGTGGATTCGACAGGTCATCATCATAGACAAGCACTGCAGGAAGAGCCCATTCAGGCAGAGAATCGGGATTGAGTTCCCAAGAGATGTTGAAGCCAACCTCAAGATGGTAGATGCCTTCAGCAACATCGCTTACCTGCAGGGAATCTATCTCGACAAAAGAATTTTCAGGAGTGGAGAATGTAGTGGACCGTGGGTCTATCTGCAATACGCCAATCACTTCTTCTTCTGTACCAACCAATCTGACTTCGATGAGGTCAAGTGTATGCAGGCCATTAGGCTCTGCAATCTGCATGGAGAAAGTGTGGCTATATCCAGGGAGGAGATATTCATCATAGCGATCCACCAATATCAAGTCAGTATCTATTGTGGGGTCGACGTTGGTGGCAACAACCAGTGTTGCAAGATCAGAATCGAGTCCGGGAGAACCACCTTCTGATAATTCCAGCCCTGCCCAATCAGTTCCACCAAGATACAATGAAACATTTCCATTGGTTGGAACTCCTGAAACATCGATATTATCGAAGGATATTGTCCATTCGCCCTTGGATAGTTCGGGCATTGATGCCTCCATGGATTGGTAGATTCCATCGTCATCCATGCCTTGACGCCAATAATACAATGTCATCGAATCAGAATAGGACTCCGATTCTGAGAATGTCGCCCACAACTTCAGTGGAGAGGACGGGTCCCAAGTGAATCCATCAGCAGTTTTGCGACCATTACTGGTATCTACCTCAAAGGTGAGAACACTTGGAGCAGATGAATCAACAAGAACAGAATGGTCTGCTACCAAGGTGACATCGTCGGCACCATTGGCTCCGATTATTGGCCCAACCCTGATTATCTGAGGCCTAATATCTGCTTCATCACCATTCACTGGCATGGTTATCTGTCCAAACCAAAGCCCACCTGCAGTACTGTTCATGATGTTATCAACACCTGCAATCTCAACACTGACCACGAAATCTTCAGTCAATGGACGAATTGCAACAGTGTTCTGGAAACGCACACTGCCTGAAACATCGATGAGAGAACCCGCCATAGCATAGAATGGATATGCTGGGTCAAAAGCATTGCTCAGCAGGTTCCCTGAGTGATCATAGATGTCCCAAGTGTCAATCTCCAAATCATTCTCACTTGCCTGAGAACCGCTTCCTCCACTCTTTGCTGTGGATGGTGCCAATCCCTCACCGCTGTGGTTGAAAGCCTGTGCAGTCCATTCAACACTTGCCTCATCATCCCAATCCCATGAAATCTCAAATTGCCAATCGATTGACCATGAACCATTGTTCAAACTAGCGCTAGAAGCGGCAGTATCCAATGCCATCATCGACATTCCGGAGTTCTGAGTGAATACTCCTCCGTTCCCGAGACTGGAAACTTCGCAGACAATCCGGTCGCCATTTGAATCCGTACCAATCAGTGTCACTTCGGCTATCTCTGATTGATCATAGAGATGATGGTGCCCAGTGGTGAATCCCTGAAGGGTCCCATCTGGATGGAATGTTGAAGGAACAGTGAATGGCTCATTGGTAATCATCAATTCATGATAAATTGAGCCAGTTATAGCCAGACCACCACTGCTGGAAGTGAATGACAATGGAATATCAACTGATGGTTCCGAACCCCCAGCGTTATTTGCCTCATGATAGGCCTTTACCACCGGTCCTAAGCCGGTGACATTCTCAAACAGACGATATGCAAAAATGACTGAGGTCAAGGTTAGATTCTGTGTAGCTCCACTGAATTCAATATCCACTTCTACCCAATCTCTACCATATCCATCCTGATGTGTAGGAGAAAGTGCATGAATCGAAGAAATGACAGTGGATGAGAGAGGTAGAACCTCCGGCCCAAGCCAACCTGAAGACAGAGACGTCAATTGGCTGCCAGCCGCATTCACGGTCAATGTGTCGCCAGTTGAATCTGGAATCAAAGAGATGAATCCGGAATGAACGATGGCGTCGGCAGGTAACAAAACTGTGGTCGACACAGGAGAATTGGAGACACTCACGGCCTCACTTCGCGTCGGTGTAGTGTGGGCAAGGGCATCTCCAGCAATCATGTTCTGCCATCCTAGAGCCCCATGGTTTCCGGTAGACAGGAACTCCCAATCATCGGTACCATCCATTGCTACGTCAATCGCTGCATCCTTGGCCGGTGCAACCATCGTCGCCTCGACCTTCAAGGAATCTATCCACCCCCCAGGAGAGACCTGTACCTGCAATCCGAAACCAGGATGGGCATCACTCATCGCCACACTGGCACCTGGAGGAGCCATTGAACCATATGAGATGCCGTCGATATCAATCACTGAAACTGCGATTGCACTGGCATC
>JASMHR010000074.1:0-228 GCA_030750665.1 Candidatus Poseidoniaceae archaeon | reverse complement strand
GTGCTTTCAATGAAATCAGAAGTCAGGGTCAAGGTACTACCAGTGGGATTGGTCAGCACACCAGTGGAATTGACTACCATCCCTGATGGGATGGTCCAACCATTTGATTCTGCTCCCACTCCAGTCATCATTCGAATTGAGCCAACATGCAATGCAGAAACGAGTGGAGTAAGGATTGGGTTGTTAGAGCCCATGTTGATTCGAATATTGACACCAGATGAATGCTCA
>JASMHR010000073.1 GCA_030750665.1 Candidatus Poseidoniaceae archaeon | reverse complement strand
GCTAAAGCCTCATTGATTCGACTGCCCTGACATGAATTGACCACCAACGCCTCATCTCGTGATTCGATTGTAATACAACGATCGGTGGGTAGACTCCCGGAACTGTCAAGGTGTGAAAGCACACTTTCAAACAACATTGCTTTCGCTTCTGAATCAAATGGATAATCCGTGATTTTCAGTTCTTCATCACAAAGCAGAGCGTATTGGTCTGAATCTTGCTGTTCAAGCATCTGAGCACCAACGTCTACTGCCAACAGATGCCGCAAACGCCCCATCTCCCGGGCTACATTTGCTGGAGTAGGAGGTAGTTCTCCCGACCATACTGGTGCAGTACCCTGATCGTTGACCGGAGTGACCAGCAATTCCTCCTTTTCAGGGTCAGCATCAATGACCTGCCATGTTCTACCAGCCATCACGAACCTCCTTCGTTGTCCATCTTCATCATCACCACCAGAATCCAAGGACAATACGAACGCCTCGTCAACTGAACCCAATGAACGGCGAGTAACAGCATCTCTGACCCGATAGGATTGATTATCAGGAATCATGGAAAGGTGATTTCTCGCATATTTCCATGTCCTGCCTGCAGATGAGAACCATCCCTTTTCGAATCGTTGTGGAATCGGCATCACCAATTCCTCAAAACCTGCTGGAGGTCCATCTTCTCCTTCAGCAGGAGTTGGGCGTTCCTCAGGGGTTGACATACTGCATTTCTGACGAGATTCTGCCCAGACTCTCTTGGGCCAAGACCACCATGGATTCTCCTTTGGAATCTCTGCTAAATGCAATAACCAATTATCTTCCAATACCCGAATCACTTCTAGAGTGTCCGTCCTTGTCCAACCGGAGAACTGAGGGGCCTTGGAGATGATTGCAGTTGCTTCATCGAGTGGCACTGCTCCTTGACATCTGGCCATCTGGACCAATTGATTCGCCACGACAGAGAGGGGGCGCTCCCTCCATTCCACCGCCTCGATCATGCCACTATGTGCCCTTCTTGCGATAACTGCGGATTCTGAAATGTCATCAGCCTCCCACGATATCACCTTTCCACGGCCAACCCCATCGATATGATGTTCTGCACGACCGACACGCTGTAGCATCCGATCCACTGAAAGCGGGCTGCGAATCTGTATCACGTACGCTATACTACCAACATCAATACCGAGTTCTAGGCTGCTGGTACAAACAAGCCCATCCAGCTCCCTATTTCGTAAATCGTCTTCCATCTGTTGTCTGGTTGCAGCAGCAAGACTTCCATGATGCACACCTATCCGCAACTCTGGACATATCAACTCCATTCTCTGAGCAATGGTTTCAGCAGCATTCCGTGAATTCACGAAAATCAAGCATGGTGCTTTCTCAGAGATTCCACGACCCAATATCCGCAAGGAGGCATATGCTCTTGCCGAAAGCCCAAGTTCGAATCCTGCTGCTTCATCTGAAGGCAATGTGCTGGCAGCCTCGACAACTATCTCGGTCGATCTCATCCCTTCGACCTGAATCGGTTCAGCCTGAGGTGACAGCCACTCCGCCACCTCTTTTGGATTCCCAACCGTTGCCGATAACCCGATTCGCTGAACTCTTTCTCCAGTCAATGCCTCCAAGCGTGTGAGGCCAAGACTGAGTTGCCAGCCCCTTTCATTGGCAGCAAGGTCGTGAACCTCATCGATAATTACCGCCCTTACTCCAGCCAGCATCTCAAGAAGGCGGCTACCTGAGAACATGATCTGAAAAGTTTCAGGAGTTGTGACCAACAGATTGGGAGGATTACGAACCTGTTTCTGTCTCTCACTCTGCGAAGTATCTCCATGGCGTAGTCCAACTTTCTTTCCAGCCTTGCTTGCAATCTCATGGATTCGACGATCAACATCTCTGTTCAAGGCCCGCAAAGGAGTGATGTACAGAATGGACAATCCCTCCCACTCTTGCTTTATGGCGCGGTCCAGTAAAGGCAGCACTGCGGCCATGGTCTTACCTGAGCCAGTAGGGGCAACCACCAGTCTGTCAAATCCCTCTCGTAGCGGTCCAATGGCCATTCTTTGAACTGGCGTAGGCTTCCAATCGAGTGCTTTCAGTGCACCTTCCAAAGCCTTGGAGGAAAGTCCGAAATCTGATTGATGTGACGCGCGACCCCCTCCAACATGGAACTCCTACACCCCTCATTCTTGAGTCCACCGATTACAGAATCAGCAATCGGATGAATGAAAAGTCTCAATGTCACGCCACTTGACATGGAGCCGGATATCGATGAGGATGCCATCGATGATTGGTCGATGCGTGCTTGGGGTGAAGCACCAGTGGATATCTTTCCTTGGTCCAGTATAGACCAAAGACATGAAGTGCTTTTGAAATATTCAAACATGGTTGCAGTTGCCCGTTTGGTAGGGAATGATACGGGAGATTTCTCAACTGAACGACAGGTCATTATCAGAATCAATGAATGGAGTCCTGGTTCAGTGCAGGCCAATCGTCTTGCCGACGGCTCCATCAAGGTGAGATTCAGACGCCAGCACATCACTCTATCTGCGATGTTGAAGGCCCCAGATGCACTATCTTCGATGCTTGAGGAATGGTTGATGGGTATGCGCGTTGAACCAGATAGAGAGAGAGACCGTTTCAAACGTCTAAAGGCGGTGAAACGACAACGAGACGCTGTCTCAAGAATGCTTGATCAAGCCAGTGTCGAGAAATTGATTGAAACTTATGAACAGATTGATTCCAAACTGGGTGACTCGGAGAATTCTCTCGCTGGTTCAGTTGCTGATGAATGAATCAATCAACATACTCGACCTGTTGCTTCTCCATTATTAATTCCTTGAATTCAGGAGAATTCCTGATGATTCGATTGAGCAGTGGTTCGAGAGCGACCGGTGCCGCCAAAACCACTGCAATACTCAGGAATAACCAACCCCATGTCGCATCAGGGACCTGGGCAGTACCGGGAGAATCTCCACCAGCAAACAAGAGTTTTACTGTGCCAAGCCAAGGAATCTCTGCTCCAGCGATTCCAACCAGATGAGAATTAGCGACCGGGCCTACAATCCAGCCATCCAAGTCATACAATCCACTGGCACCTTGAACACCTCCATTGGAGGGAGACCATCCTTGATCCACAGAACATTTATTGTTGTCTCCAAGAGTAAGGAATCCTGCAGACGTCGGTTTCCAAGACTCAATCTTCAAGTGACCTGCTAGGCCGATTTCTCCATGATTGAATGCGACATTCCGTTTGCAATCATAAAATCCAGTCAGTGAACCATTGAATTCCCAATCAATGCTGGTCACATTCTTCAATCCAGTTCCCGGAACATCCCATGAATGAACACAGATATCTAAATTGGAATCATAGACGCCTTCACCCTCGCAGGTACTGTTTGCAGAAGCAGCGGAAGTTAACGATGGCACCGCTTCCATAATCGCACGATGGATAATTGGAGTTCCTGATTTTCCATTCTTGGAATAAATGATCACGTCTCCTTCCAACCCATGGCTACTGTATCCATAGTGTGTGTTGAAGGGTTCAGTGGCTTCAGCATAAGTGACTACGTCAGAAGTACTTGGAGAATGAACCAGAACAAGGTCGCCAGCATCAATAGAACCTACTTCTCCAGATTCGGCATCATGCACCATGGAATCTGACTCCACTACCACCAATGGCGGCATCTGACCGGTGATGGCCCAAAGAGAGAGGATTATCAGAGAAATCATACTGACTGCAAGAATCATCTCACGAAACAGGGTCCAGCGCATCGGCCTTCCTCCTCATGCACGTTTCTTGGCACGCTTGAGACCTACTTCTACCAGATGTTCATTCAGGCGTTCGACATGCTGCGTTCCAAGAAGGGCTGCTGCTGTCTCAGCCTCAGACCTACGTCTACTGACTTCCGAACGTGCAGTGGTATCAAGCACTTCATTCAATAGATTGAATTGGCCAACATAATGAACGAATTCGGGGCCGACCCAAATTGCAACAAGGCTGGCAAGAATCAACAGAACCCAAGATAACGTGGTGTAATCATCCCAGGTTCCAGAACCCCTTAGCAGAACCAATTGAAGGAGTGATGATATCATGATGGCAATACAACTGAGAAAAACGGTTGAAAGAATTCGCAAATGCATGTCCTGCTTGCTCTTCCACCAACTTTTGAGAAATCCTCCCTTCTTCGATGCACGGCCTGCCAACACAACTCCTCCCAATTCCCACAGGATGCTTGCATTCATCAAGGATTGTACGCCATGCTTACATTATCTCCATAAAATCCACCCCATAGGGGTGGTGTCCTTACAGGGGATGATTCAAATGCCGTTGACGGTGAGAGGAGATTGGGGTACCTATGCGGCGCGCTTTGGGTTTGATGATTCTATTTCTATTATCTTCGATGGCACCAATGGCCACTGGCGCAGTGACTGAAAACCAATTCGCCGGAGGAACAACCTCCTATGAACACACATTTCAGGGTCAAGGAAATGGTTCAGCGGGGATTATCAACATCCCATACGGGGCCGAAGTGACAAGTGCTGAGTTCAATCTAAGAGGAGCCCCCTCCACTTCACAATGGAGTAATCTGACCAGCGACAATGATTTCGGCGGAGTTGGTTCCAGTTCGTGGTCCGGAACCCCCCCCGGTATGACATATGGATACCGTTCCAATCTCGATGTGGACAATGATGCTGTACAACTACAGGGACAACCTTCAGCAACCACTGCTGACCTGTCTTCATCATCTCAGATCACCAGTACCACCGGTCTTCAGAATACCACTGGAGAATTCATCGCTAATGGCGATCAAGGCTTCATTGGAGCATCTTCAACCCCATCCAGCGATGCTCTGAGCAGTGGTTCATGGTCATACCCTGGAAGTGTGGTCAAGGTGGGGGATGAATACCACGTTCTGATGGCTACTGCATCTTCTACCAACTATTTCCAGAACATCTATCGTTGGAATGCAACGACTGGGGCATATATCGGACAGGTCACCATCAATTATGGAACCTGCAACACCGCCTATCTGAGATATACCCATGATATGGCGAAAGATGGCAACAATACAATCTGGACTGTATCATACAGCTACCGTGCCATCCTGAAATGGACTGTCAGTAAGACTGCTACCAGCAGTTCTTGGAACTGCCAACAACAATGGTTAGTATCTTCTCCAAACATGCCTGCTGGCGTCGATATCGATGAGACCACAGGCAAGATGTGGTTATACATCTATCAAGGGCAATTCCCGAATTATAATCACTATCTCTGGGAGGTCAACAAGGCTAATCCTTCATCTATCAACGGCACATATCTGCTCGGACCCAATACCGATTTTATTGGCACTCCATCGGGATTGCATGTCAACGAACCAAGGGTCACCGTGAACACCTACCAATCTTCTTACTCCACCCATCACCACTTCCATTACGATGGGATGTGGACTGAACGACTTGGCTCTCAGAAACTCAACAACCGTGGACATTATGGTCTTTCAGATATTGGTGATGGAACACTGGCATACACTTGCTTCTATTCCACATATTGCGGCAGCCACTCCAGAGACATCCTGTTCAGTGGTTCTGGCTCCCCATACGATCTGAAGAGTGCTACATCCTCATCAAGTGTGACGACTGGTGCAACTACTACATTGTCGCGTTCCATCACTGAAATTGACCTTGAGGCTGGAGTAGGATGGATACCTGATAATACATCCATTGAATACGAAGTGAGCGTTGATGGTGGAACTACTTGGAAGAAGATATCTCCGGCTGGGTCCGCTACCTTCGCCAATGCTGGAAATCAACTGAAATGGCGAGCATATCTGAACGGAACTGCGACTGAGACCCCTATTCTTGACTTCGTGGTGATGGGATACACCATTTCCTACGTCAGCAACGGTTATTTCTACATCAGGTCGAATTACAATACTCTGAATCCTGTTGCAGCTCAAGTTCACTGGAATGCAACCACCCCCAGCGGTTCGTCGTTGGAGATACGGGTCCAGACATCCTCAACCACCACATGGTCATCAGCACAGAATGGGATGACCAAGAATCTTGCCTCAACTACATCATATGTTTATGTCTATGTCTACCTGTACGCGGGTTCAAGCAATTCTGCTACACCTACACTGAATGATGTCAACATCACATTCTTCACCAATGCTCCACAGAACGCCGCTCTCGATATCGGCTCAGATGGTAGCGACGAATGGAGCAGAGTTGGAACTTTCCTTGGTACGACCACTGCCAGTGGTAATGCGTTAGTATTAGCTTTCAATAATCTGATTCCGAATAGTGGCTCTGGGACGGTTTCGATTCCTGTCGATATTTCTTCTGCGGCGGCTGGAATTCTAGCCATTGATAGTTTTACTATCAATTACATCATGCAGACAGTGAACTTGGAGATTATCGCCAACGCTTCAGAAATCTTGCATGAACGCAACAAGGGATATTCCGTGACCACTAGACACGTGATAGGTGAAGACGCAGGAAGAATCAATGAAGCAAGTCTCAGATTCTTGGCAACCCCTTCAGGTTCCGCTCCAACTCTTACCTGGATGTACGGTGACGCTGCGCCCACTGAAAATGATCCTGAATCTTGGATAAGTGTCGACCCAACATCAACGTGGACCGAGAACAATGGAATCCTTGAGATTGAATGGAAGTTCAAGGTCACAGCGAACATGCCAGAACAGAACAATGTGCGTTTCAGAACGAATTGCGTGGATGATATGGACCATGAACCAGTGTCATTGGATTGGTCTCCACCTCCAGATCATGCGCTGATAGTCAACCAATCATTTGGCCTTGGTTGGATGATGGTAAGAGATAACGAAGGGGCTGCGACTTGGGATGATGTTCCCAACAACATGTGGGTTGCTGCTGGTGAAGAACTACACTTCCAAGGACAAATGTGGTTCCATGGAACTGAAGATACCCCTAAGGACAATGCCTTCGATATGCGAATCTCTCGCAACGGATACGTCGATGCTGCGTGGCGAGACACCTCAAATCACAACGGAACATTCTACATCAGCGTGGAAATGCCGAATCTAGATATTGAGGATGGTGTACAATTCGAGGTCCAGACCTATAATGAGAGGGATGCAACTCTTGTATTACCGTTGAATGATAGTTGGAGACGTACCTTCAAAATCGATGCAACTGCACCGCGTTTCGTCTCATCCATACCTGAAGAAGGCGACTACGAGGCGGCTGATGATGAGCATCTGATTCAGATAGAAGTAAGAGACGCAGTGGGTAGCCCACAGGAATTGGCTCTTTGGTATTGGGTCGAAGCAGACCATGATGATAATCGCAATGGGCTTCCAGATGATGATGAATATGTCAGCAAAGTGATGTACAACACCACAAATGCAGATGTAAAGTGGTATAGGACCACAATAGATGACTCACGAAATCCGAATATGGGACGTGTCTCATACTTCGTGGAGGGTAGCGACCCTGCAGGAAATATACTGGGTGAAGATGTGTTAATCGGTGATGAGACCGTCACTATGCATCATGGATTTGGTTTTGGAGCCGATACTGCAAGTTTCCTTACTCGAAAAGATTCTGACGCAATATTCACCGGCCTGAACTGGGTTGGACATTGGGATGATATGCCCGTGTTCGCTGGGCAAGATCAAACCATTGTTCTAGGTCTGGTAGATGCCAATACTGTGATTGATTTCGAAGAAATCGCCTTGGTCTTTGACTTTGAAGGACCTGATTCCACCAAGGACCAACAAGTGATAGCATATAGTGGAGTCAACAATAGTTGGTGGTCCAACAGCAAATACATAATTCTAGATTCATCAAGTGATGTCATCCTACAGACCAATGCTTCTGGATTACCTTGGATTCATGTTACCTTCAACTTCCAATTCACATGGGATTGGCCAGATGAGGATTGGGGAGACTTGGCTTTGATCTACAAGGAAAGAGGAAACGATGAACCGACCAAACACGAATTCAGCGACAACAGTTTCAGAGTTGAGAATGATTTGGTTCTCTCGCCTACTGATTTCAAAGTGATGGACATCAATGAACCACGCACTGGTCCTATTGCAGATGGCAGTAGAGTACGCTCCGACGACCGTCTGAGTTTCGAGGGACGTATCGTCTACGAAGGCTCCAATGTAGCCGCTCCAAGAAACGTTGGAGTACAAGTAGATGTCTTCGATGGAGAGAGTGCTTGGAGCGATGGCAGCCTTGGAGAGAATGGTGAATATTCCATAGAAGTGCCCCTAGACCATGCAACTTCTCTTGCAAGTTCATCAACTCGCACCTGCTTGATTTCCATCTCTGGGATTCCAGGAAGAGGCGAAGATATGACTGGGACCAGTGTCTCTACAACACTACGGATAGATGTAGATCATTCTCCACCACGGGTCACGACCAGAGTATTTCCAGTGAATATCATTGACATCAGTCCAAAGACTGACCTATCAAACATCGAAGTAGAATTCAAAGGCTGGGAAGATTATGACCTGACCGGGAGTGAACAACTCATCAATTGGATCATGCGAGATCATCTGAATACTGTGACTATCGGTTCCGGCTCCTCTGAACTCGGAATGCAACAGGATGGGCAAGATATACTTTGGACAGGTTCTGTAGACTTGACAGATGGCGGTAGAATAGATGCTCGAATGGGAGATATCGTTGGATTCTGGATAACCGGTTACGATGCCGCAGGCAATCCATTCCTTGAAGTCGGAAATAGCCCTTCTAACCCTATTCAGGAACTGGTCAGTATCGATGATGACCACGAATTAGGATGGGTATATCTT
>JASMHR010000072.1 GCA_030750665.1 Candidatus Poseidoniaceae archaeon | reverse complement strand
AGTGGCGGTGACTGTGGAGCAACACAGCACGGCGGAGATGACGCCGAGCATTGGGAGAAGGGAGAGACCCTGATCATAAGCGACACCGGTGCCGGCTTCTGCGGTGCAGATTGTGACCTAACTGTGCGTATCAAGCACGATAACGACATCATCATGTCTAAAGCAGTTCACCTAATTTGAGTCGGGAACGACTTGACTGGTTGATCAGAAAATACAGAATCGGAGCTGGAGCACGATTCTGAATACTACGCCCTCGGGGCGGCTTCGGCCGCCTCGGGGGCCTTTTTTTTGTCACTTTGAAAATTGACGATGATAAATACCGTTTCAGTAACTCATCCTCTTTCTGGTTGTTCCCAGATATGCAGACTATCACCTTTCAAGATGAGTAGATGTGCAGCCATCAGGCTCCACATAGCATCCATAAAGGTCTGCAAGAAACCGATTCCAGGAATCTTGAGATTTGCTAATACTCCAAACAATGCTGTAAGGATGATGACTTCAAGCACGAACAATGGTAGTAGCCATCCTCCCAATAGACTCGAATCTTCCATGGTCATGAACCAGCGTGAGAAACCAAACACCATGGCCATCATCAGTAACCATGGGACGAAAAGATGCATGAATGCTTGGAACCTGAGGATCTTGTTGAATTCACCATGTTGCTTAGAGAACCACACTTCTCTGTTCCGCCACAGGTGTCTACATAACCCCTGTGCGCGTCTTACTTTTCGCTGCCGTCTTCCAGCACTGCTGGCAGGTGTTCCTTCAGTGAAGATCAGCGAAGGGTCCTGGATGCTGCGCCCACCATTCAAACGTGCCATGGTAGCAAGTTGTGAATCATCAGCGTTCGAACCACAATCAAGGAGCGAGGTATCGATGAACTCTTTTCGAAAACCGACGATGGACCCCTCAAGGAAAGGCGTACTGTCTGCCCGCGATTCTGCGATTCTTTGTTGAGTGAACAAGTCCCGATAAGTGGCTTCTAGTTTGATATGAGTCTTGTCGACCTCTTCTTTTCGTTCTGGTGTCCCTCCAACAGCTCCGATGGTTGAATCATCGAACCACGAAACAAGCCGTGTCAGTGCGCCCTTATCCGCAAGCATGGCATCTGCATCAGTCATGGCAACCAGTGGCTTGTCATCAGCAGTTGCATCGAATGCACGCTTCACAGCCTCAGTCTTTCCCAATCTCTGCTCCATTCGAATCAATTTGTGGTTGGGGAATTCCTTTCCATTCTTCTTCAACCAACCCTCGGCCAGCGAGACGGTGGAATCTGTGGAGGCAGAATCAATGATGAGCAACTCCAGATTCTTGCGAGGAAAATCCTGTGAAGCGAGATTCTCTAACTTCTTGATGATAATCTTCTCTTCATTCCAGACTGGTAGTACCAGGGTTAGGCCCAGTTTTTTTCCGTCGCCCGATGGTTGAAGTGGTTCTTTTTGCATCCATCTAGATATTCTGTATCTATGGATGATGAAGGGCAATGCAGCCAGACTAGCAGCGCTCAGTTCCGCTGCCACCAGCAGTGATGGCGCATCGACCATGTGGGCCCGTCGATATGATGTCTATTCACATTCACCCTGATGAATATACACAGGAGGGCAGTTATCCACCTGAGTGGGCTTTACCGACTCAAGACTCATCAGTGGAAGCCAACAGCGCTCTGCATGGCTGATGAGAAGACGGTGCTCCATGTGGGTCCTGTCAACACTCGCGGTGGCATGGCAACGGTCATCCGTATCCTTTCTGAGAATCCGCCGGATGGTTGGCGTGCGGAGACTCTCGCCACTCACATTGAGGGAGGAATACTGGCCAAATTCCTCTGTTGGAGGAAAGCAAGGCGACAACTCATTACCAGATTGAGACAGAATCCACCAGATGTCGTCCACATTCATACGGCTTCAGATTATTCATGGTGGCGTAAACGCAGGGTGGCACTACTCTGCAACAAGGTAGGAATACCGGTCATCATGCATATCCATAGTGGTAAATTCCATCATTACTGTGCTGGAAAAAAGGGTGAAGAAGTGCGTAGAATATGTAATACTGATGGCATATATGCAGTTACTCTTTCCGAATATTGGGGCTCCAAACTTGAGGATTGGTTGGACGAATCAATAACAATCTTCAATCCACTTGATCCAGAATTATTGCAGAAAGATTGTGTTAGACTAGAGAATCAGGTGTTATTCATGGGAAGGTCAGATCCAATCAAAGAACCGGAATTAGCGATTGCGGCTATTGATGAAGCGCGTAAAACTAGACCGCAACTGCAGTTGATGATGACAGGAATTGACAATTCCAACAAATTATCTATTCAGCATTCTGAGAAAGAATGGTTTCATCCATTGGGTTGGGTAGATGAAAGGAGAAAGATGGAATTACTAAATGAATCAAGTATGTTACTTGTTCCATCCAGATTTGAATGTCAACCCATGGTTGTAATAGAGGCCATTCATTGTGGATTACCAGTTTTGGCATCACCCGCAGTTGCGGAGACCATCAACGAAGTATATGATGTTGGAAGTTGGAATATAAAAGACTGGGCTGAAGCAATAATCACCCCACCGCTCATCAATAATATCGCTCGAGATAAGCATTTACTCAACAATATTTCAAGACAATGGTCTGAATTATATCTAAAGATGGTTGCTGCTCGTGAAACTGAATAATTTGTTTTCCTGAAATAGGTAAATTTCATACAGTAGTCATTGTGGGGAGGGTTTGCTAGGGCTCCGTGCCTTGGGGATGGGAAAAATGAGTAGCACAGTTTCAACGGCACCGGATGGACGCCAGTTCATCCTGCCAGACCGAGATGAAGAATTGAAGGATATTGCACGTGTTGAAGAATTGGCTGCCCAAGCAAGAGAACGCGGCGATGAGGTTGTCGTGGTCATGGGCATGGGCTTCGTTGGCATCGTCATGGCAGCAATTGTTGCAGACGTTCCAGGAAAATTCGTTATTGGTTGTCAAAGACCTTCAGTCCGCAGTTATTGGAAGGTCCCCATTCTCAACACTGGGGTCAGTCCATTGGAAGCTGAAGATCCAGAGGTGGAAGAACTCATTCACCGCACAGTCAGCGAGAAGAAGTCTTTCACAGCCACTTTCAACAGTGATTGTCTCAAATTGGCAGATTGTGTAATTGTTGATGTGCAGTGCGATTACATCAAGAATGAACTTGGAAATGTTCGCAATGGCTCGGCAGATGTCAAGGCCCTAGAGGCTACCATGCGAACTATTGGCGACAAGAAGCCGGCACATGCATTGACACTGATTGAGACCACTGTTGCGCCAGGAACCACAGAATATGTTGCTTGGCCAATTCTGAAGACGGCTTTCAAGGAACGTGGAATAGAGAGCGAGCCTCTGCTTGCCCATTCATTTGAACGAGTAATGCCAGGAAGAGAGTATGTGTCTTCGATACGTGATTTCTGGCGAGTCTGTTCAGGAGTGAACAAGGAGTCAAGAGTTAGAGTGACCAAGTTCCTGCACGAAGTTCTGAACACTGATGAATTCCCACTCACAGTGATGGATCGCCCCATCGAGTCCGAGACCACCAAGATCATGGAGAATTCCTACCGCGCCACCATACTTGCCTACATGGATGAATGGAGCAACTTCGCTGAGAAGAATGGAGTTGATCTGGCCAAGGTCATCAACGCCATCAAGATGAGACCGACCCACAGTAACATGATTTTCCCTGGGCCGGGTATTGGTGGATATTGTCTACCTAAGGATGGGGGACTGGGATACTGGTCATATGGAAACCTCCTTGGATTCAATGATGACATCTTCAAGATTACTCCATTGGCCATAGATATCAATGATACCCGCAGTCTTCACGCTGCAGAAATCACCAGAGATTGTCTTCGAAACATGGGTAAGACCGTCGGAGGAGCAGAAATTCTCATCTGTGGAGCCTCATATCGACAAGATGTTGGCGATACCCGTTACAGCGGTTCAGAACTCGTGGTTCGAAAATTGACCGAGATGGGTGGACTTGTCAGCGTACATGACCCATATGTCAAGAATTGGTCGGAGTTCGAGGAACAAGATTCAGATGCTCATGGCAAGAAACAATTCTTCCGTAATCAGGATGGATTGGCAAGCATTGAAGTCAATTCAGATTTACCGATGAGCCTGAGTGGAGTAGATGCTGTGGTTCTAGCGGTTCCACACTCGGAATATCTGGATTTAGATCCCGAGGTGATGGTCAATCTGGTCGGTAAACCATTTGCATTGGTAGATTGTTTCTGCATACTAGAGGATGATGTCATACGCCGCTACATCGAGTTGGGATGTGAGGTCAAGGGTCTTGGCCGTGGCCACATCAAGAGAATCAAGGATTCAGTTCACAAGGGTAACTGAGTCATTGACGCCCAGCATCGAACATCTCCTTGAGAGAACCATCTTGCAGCATCTCAAGTGCTATATCAGAACCACCAATCAATTCTCCGTGCACGAAGATTTGAGGCATGGTTGGAAAGTCAGACCATTCACAGACTCTGGGGATTGCTCTTGGGTCCGAGAGAATATCGACACTTGCAAAAGGCTCACCAAAGGATTGCATCACCTGTGCTGCTCGATTGCTGAAACCACATTGTGCTCCATCGGGTGTTCCTTTCATGAATAACACCAAAGCGTGTTCATCAACCAATGCTTGTAATTCTTCATCTGTCCATTCCATTATTTTCACCTTATTCGATATGTCCCTGTTTGCGCAGACTCTTGATGTGGATTCCAGTTCCTCCACCGTGTGGATTGAAGACGGTATCCTCAGCACTTTCAGCCTGCTGCGGCGTCATGCATCGAATATCGATGGCATGCACTTCATGGGGAATATATGGTTTGAAATGATTGAGGATGATTTTCTGCCTCTGTAGAGGGCGCATACCTTCAAAACTTGAGCATATCACTCTAACATGAAAGTGGTCCTGTGTACCGGTCAAATCAACCACATCGATTTGCGCCTCGGGTAGCACCTTACGCACTTCATCAGTCATCCATTCCACGCTAGGCATGTCCGTCTCCGGCACTCCGGGGGGTGCGGATGCTTTCAACCATTGTCCATTCGCCTTGTGCATGGCGGAAGCCGAAGACAGACGTCCGGAATTGATTCGGGACACTACTTGGCTGACCGCTGCTGACTTGTTATCGATAACAGGAGGTCTGATCGGCCAAGTGATTCTGACCCATGCTCTATTGACCGAGGATTATGGATTATTTGTCGTTCTCATCGACGCTTTCGCTCTGATGTTCATGCTCGTTGATGCGGGCCTTCCAACCATCATCACCAGAGATGTCCCCAGATCCCGTGGGCAAGGTAGAGCATTGGTGCATCGGACATTGAAGATACAAGCCATCATCGCTGTCATCTTCCTCCCCATTGGAATATTGTCCGGAATTATCATTTGGCCGGATATTCCAATGATGTTGTTACTCTGTTGTGCCCTGATCCCCATCGTTCACATCTTCACCTATGCTCATAGGAGTGTACTCAGAGCATTGGGAGAGGCTAGACAGGAAGCCTTGGTGAAAGTCATAGAAAGAGTGGTGGTCACTTCTGGATACGCCCTGCTATTATGGAACGGAGTTTCAGACCCTTCACTCTATGCGTTCGCTTACCTTATCGGAGTATGTTGCAGTCTGGCATGGGCCATCTGGCATGGAGAGAGGGTATCCAAAGGAGCCTCGGGTGATGCGGGTGAGAATATTCTTCTTTCACCTCGTGAGTTGTTGATTTCAGCCCTGCCATTCGCAGTGACTCTCGGAATACTACCTTTGATTGGACGAATGGAAAAGGTCTTCCTAGCAGTTTGGGATTCATATTCGAGTGCCGCTCTGTTCCATGTTGCCTACATCGCATACCTTGCCGGATTGTCATTGCCTCAAGCGTTGCGTGCTGCTTTCCTACCGATTCTTGGTGATGCTCGCAATGAACCGGACAAGACTTTGGCAGAGGTCAGAAGGGCTAGACGATTGAGTAATCTTCTGATTCCTCCTGGATTGATTCTGGGGGCTATTATCGTATGGTTACTCCTGCCGATGGCATTTCCAGAACAATACAATGATGGCAGCCTTGGGATGAGTGCATTCGAGATATTTCTACTGTTGTTGACAGGCTGGGCTTTCACCATGTTAGCGGCTCCAACCTATGTCGAGGTCTGTGCTGGCCAGCGGCCCTGGATGTTTACGCTGATGTTGGCTGAAGCAGCAGGAGTAGCGGTTCTAGCAGCGGTGTTGACAATACCTGCATGGGGATTGATGGGGGCGGTGTTCTCTAGCATCATCGCATCTCTGGCTTTGCTGGCCGCATCCATCCTTCATTCTAGAACAGGATTGGATGGAGGGATCTATCCTTGGCTATTCAACGCGGGAGGGATATTCTTTGCCGTGTATATCCCATATCTTGGCATTTCTGAAAATTTACCTCTGATTCCTTGCCTATTGGTTGGAATAATTCTGTGTTTCACTCCATGGTATACTGCATGGCCGTGGGGGCCTACCTCGGCAGAAGCCGAGTGAACAAATCTTCGAGTTGTTTGCTCACAACCCCTGCTTCGAATCTTTCTGGAACGAATAGGTCATTCACTTCTCCCTCAAGGATTGTTTCTACCGCATCGGCCAGTGCTTCAGGAGTATCTTTTGCAATGCATCTCTTTGGCAACCAGGTGGCCAAGTCACCAACATCTACTGAGACAACAGGCAGGCCACATGCGATTGCTTCTCTGGCCGCCACGGGTCCACTTTCGCGCAGACTGGTGACTAGAGCGATGTCACAGGCTCTCATCCTATCATGAACCACATCTCTTGGGACATTGGGTAAATCTCCAATCTTCACTCGCCATCCTCTGGTCTCTAATTCTCTACCAGTATTCAGAGCCAGAATGTGATTCTTCTCAGGGCGCCTAGAATTGGCTGGAAACAATATCTCCAACTCACCTCTTCTCCATCGTCCATGCCATTTTTCCATTTTCTTGCGAGCAGAATCCGGCATCTCAAGGTGACAAGGAATGACCCTTGAACCATCGATGACACCATCTAGGCGTTCACTGACCACCATCAACGCATCTGCAGATTGGCATAGATTTCGGATTCTCTTTCCTTGATTTGCAGCCAAGCCAACATCGAAGTCGTGTCCATGAACGGTTGCAACCCATGGAATCTTCCAGCGCTCAGAAAGAACCCGCGCCAATTCTGCCGTTGGCCATATGGTGTGAGAACTGATTAGTTCAGGTCGCCATTCTCCAAGCCACTTCTCGATTCTTCGAGCCTGTCTCTTGATCGATGCAGCGGTCCAACGAGGGAGAGGATTGTCTGGAAAAGCCGTGTGTCGAACGGTCAAGACTTCATGGCCCTCGAAACTGAAGGCACGAGGCGCTTTTGCAACACCCTGCATGGTAGAACGCCTTTGCTCATGCATCCGCAGCATACGCGGGAGGGTATTCACCACCTTGACATCATGTCCCATCGAACGCAGCAATCTGACTCGGTCAGCAACGAATGCCCCTCTTGCCGGATTATCAGGAAGAGGGTGCAGCAGGCTCAACAGGAGTATCCTGTTAGACATTTGAACACCTCATTGCAGTGCTGAGTTGATGGTTGCCAGATTGTCTGCAACAGTGGCTTGGTCATTGAATAAACCTGAGCCAACCACTGCATTGGTGACTCCCCATTCACTGAGCATGGCGATGTTATGAGACTTGACGCCTCCATCAATTTGTAACTGTACTGGGCGCCCCCCAGCAGCAACTTGAGCATCTATCGCTTCTCTCAGGCGTCGAATCTTTGCCTCGACGGTTGGGATGAATGATTGTCCACCAAAACCAGGATTTACACTCATGACCAGCACCATGTCACATTCTGGAAGCACTTCAAGAGCGGCTTCTACTGAAGTTGCTGGATTCAACACCACGCCTGCCCCACACCCCCGAGCACGGATAGCGGTCAGTAATCTGTGCAGATGAGAAACTGCCTCCACGTGTATTGAGAGGTGGTCACAACCTGCGTCGACATATTGTTCCCACGAGTCTTCTGCATTGTCTATCATCAGATGAGCATCGAAGGTCGGTCCATCTCCAAGCGCAGAACGCAGGGCTTTGATGACCGGTGGGCCAAAGGTCAGATTCGGAACGAAATTCCCATCCATTACATCAAGATGAAGCCAATCAAGTCCAGCATCCACAGCCTCTTGGCAAGCTACTGCAAGTCCAGCAAGGTCTGCGGTCAGGATACTGGGGGCGATGATCATCTTCCTGCCTCTTGTTTTCTTGCCTTCGCCCTGCGCTCATAGTGCTTACTGACGGAATGAATATTGAATTTCATGGAGCAAGAGTTGAAATGCCTCCGTTGAAGCGCTAGAAACAGGCGAATAACATGGCAGCACCAGTAGCAGTTTCAGATGCAGAATATGATGGAGTGGTAAGCGACAATGATTGGGTTCTAGTGGATTTTTGGGCTCCATGGTGTGGGCCTTGCAAAATGATCAGTCCAGTCTTGGAAACATTGGGAAATGAAAGAGAGAATCTATTCATTGCCAAGGTCAACACCGATACTGATGGCATGAATGCCGCAAAACTTGGAGTTCGAGGGATCCCTAATCTGATTCTTTATCATAATGGTGAGATGGTGGAACAGCGCTCGGGTGCAATGAATGCAGGGGCAATGAGTCAATGGCTATCCAGTCACATGGATTGAACAGCATCCACATTCTTCACTATACTCATTAGTGGGGCGGGCATCGTCAGTACTGACCACCTGCTTGGATATGGATTATATCTGCCGAACATATTCGTGGTTGGAATTATACTCAAAATCGTAGGAGACAAATGATGGGGCTGGTATGCACACTTGGCCGCTAATCACCTTTCTACACCTCATGGGTGCAGCGACTTGGATTGGCTCTATGCTCTTTTTTGTATTTATTTTGGTACCATATGCAAAGAAACGCTATGATAAGGATGAATACATCACCTTCCTCAATGATATTGGTATGAAATTCCGTTGGC